>JAFULP010000009.1 GCA_017473285.1 Clostridia bacterium | reverse complement strand
GCAAATATGTTCGTTCTTAGGGTCTACCATAATGATAAGTCCTAGAAGTGTAGTCATATCCTTAATACCTAGTAAGTTGTTTTGCAACTTATCACGCTCGTTTTTAAGTTTAATAACTTCCTTCTTTGGTAGCAACTCGAAGTCACCCATTTGTTCCATAGCATTTAACTTATTCATGCGTTCGATACGAGTGCGAATTGTGCTAAAGTTAGTAAGTGTACCACCCAACCAACGGCTGTTTACATAGTACATACCAGCACGCTCAGCTTCTTGCATAGCAGTTTCGCTTGCTTGCTTCTTAGTACCTACGAATAACACGCTAGCACCGTTTGCAACCTTTTCCTTAATAAATAAGTATGCTTTATCAATTTGCTTAGAAGTATCTTCCAAATTGATGATGTGAATGCCGTTTCTATCTGTAAAGATATACTTTTTCATCTTTGGATTCCATTTTTTAGTTTGGTGACCAAAATGAACGCCGGCTTCAAGTAATTGTTTCATTGAAATAACAGACATTTATTTTTCCTCCTTGTTTTTAGTCTTCCTTGCAACTTTAACTCCCTTGCCAACCTAAGTTAATTGATTTAACGCTATCACCACCAACATCTTAGGCAACCGACAAGAAATACTTGCAAGTGCTTATTTTTTGAAACATGCATTTGGCACAAAAAAATATATGCCATCTGCACACTAATAATATATCAAATATTTTAAGCGTTGTCAACCACTTATATAAAATTTATTAAAAATACATAAATAAAAAAGGATTGCATTATTGCAAACCTTTTATATCGCATACTTTAAATTATTTAACTAATTACTTTTTCAACTTGCGCAAGAATGGCGGAATTGATGTGTCGCCCAAATCCACTTTGCTATTAAATGAAATGTCTTCTACTTCATCTTCCATTTCTTCATCGTAATCTTCGTTGTCATAATCTTCCTCATCGTCGTAGTCGTCTTCACCTTCGTTGTCATACTCGGCTTGTTGTGGTTGAGCAGATTGAGCAAAAGTGTTAACATTGCCCATATTGGTTGGATATGTAGGAGTTGCTGGCTTTTCGTGCTTTAAATCAAAGCCAGTTGCAATAACTGTTACTTGCACTTCATCTTTCATATTATCGTCAATGCTAGCACCAAATATGATATTACATTCGCTATCCACCACATCACGCACAAGGTCAACCGCTTCATAAATCTCCGCCAATGACAAATCTCTGCCACCAGTGATGTTAATCAAAATACCTGTTGCACCTTCGATAGAAGTTTCAAGCAATTGGCTAGTAACCGCTTGACGAACGGCTTCCATGGTTTTGTATTCGCCTCTACCTTTACCAATGCCCATATGTGCCAAACCTTTGTCCTTCATAATGGTGTTAACATCGGCAAAGTCTAGGTTAATAAGGCTTGGTTTTACAATCAATTCGCTAACGCCTTGGATACCTTGACGCAACACATCGTCGGCATATCTAAACGCATCCACCAACGAAATATCACGCTTAAGTATCTTCATCAACTTATCGTTTGGTATAATTACAAGAGTGTCTACATACTTTCTAAGTTCTTCCAAACCCTTTTCAGCATTTATTTGGCGTGTGCGACCTTCAAACGCAAATGGTTTGGTAACCACGCCCACAGTTAAAATGCCCATTTCTTTAGATATCTTGGCTATCACAGGAGCAGCGCCCGAACCAGTTCCACCACCCAAGCCACAAGTTACAAACACAAGGTTGCTGCCTTCTAGCATATTGCGTATTTCTTGTTCGCTTTCTTCTGCCGCATCGTGACCAACTTCAGGCTTAGCACCTGCACCTAACCCACGAGTGATTTTGCGACCAATTGTAATAGTCTTGTCCGCCTTACTCATATTAAGCACTTGTTGGTCAGTGTTTACCGCCACAAAATACGCACTGGTAATGCCCGCTTCAATCATACGATTAACCGCATTGTTACCACCGCCACCAACACCAATAACCTTGATGTTACATACATTGTTGTAATAATTTTCCATACTCCCTCCTAAACTAAATCCCCTATAATATTTACCAATCCAATTTTCGATGTTTGATACTTATCTTCATCGTTGTGTAATGGGCTTTTAAGTATATACACTTTACGCTCACACACGGCTTCAAACAAGTTGACAATGCCCCTAAAGTTGCACACCCCGTCACCCGTTATGTATATTGGCAAATCCTTAAAATCATCATTAACCGCCAAAACCTTATTTACTACATTGGCTATATTTTCAATCCTTGCTTTTACTATGTCATTAGTTATATTAATTAGCGCCTTAATTGGCTTGCCCGAACTATATACAATATACTTTTCGTCCTTTTTGCTTTGCACGGTTAAACTAACTTTGTGCTTGATGCTATCCGCTTCATTGTAACCTAAATTGTTTACTTGCATCAAGTCCGCCGTAATATGCCCGCCACCTAACGAAAACGAACTAAGCATCAACAATCCTTCGCCTTTGGCTATTGCTACACTTGTAGTAATGTGACCGATATCAACAATAACAATTGGTTTTAAGTTATTATCCACTTGCGCCATTGCAAATTGGGCTTGGGCAAGTGCTATAGATATAAAGTCCACTTCCTTAATTCCACAATTATCAAATATTGTTTGCATAAGTTCAACAAATTGCTTTTTAACCAATATGTAACTGCAATCCATAACAAACTGGCTTACACGCTTGTTGGATAATTGCGACACAACATTTTTGTCCAATTCGTACTGCAATGGACTATAACTGATAACCAAATAATCATCCTTTTGCTTAAATCCGCCTATACCGTCAAACAAACTAGCCACATCCCTATCTTCAATGCGCTTGGCTGGCACAAAATTCCTTGTAACACGCTTGCACACGCACGCACAAAATTCGCTAGGCACGCCAATATGAATATTTTTGATATTATCACCCACACGCTCTTTCATTTGCGCTAGCAACTCAATTATAACCGTGCTTACTTCGTCGTTTGAAAAGAATTCGCCGTCCATAAACCCGTCGTACGCTTTATTTATGCTTGTAACTATTGCCGAATTCCCCTTTTTAACACAACACGCCAGCAAACTTATTTTAGAAGAACCAATATCCAACACATAGGTCAAATTCTTCATACTGCCCACCTTATCTCATTTGTATAACTATATTATAGTGCATTTAAAAAAGGCAAGTCAAATATTTTTTTATATTTTTAATATATTTTTATTATATTTAGTGCTTTTTTTAATTGTTTTAATTATTGGTTTTACCACAATACAGTTAAAAAATAAGACTCAATACAAAATGCACATTGCACAATATATTGTGTCTTATTTAAACAACTTACTCAGTATCTATTAAATTCCCATTGCCATATTTAAGCAATATATTCACACTTTAGGCTAGGTACATTGTTTTCATCATAACTATAACGGACTTGTATTGTACCAGACGCTTGTTCGTTATTGCCACGCTCTATCAACACCCTAAGTGCCGAAAATGCCATATTGATTTTTAAATCTAACTCTTTTTTCGGTTCAATAATTGATATGCTTGTACCATAACTTGTGCTCATAACCAGTTTGTCCACCCTGCCATTAAGTTCGTCCACTTGGGTAAATTTGATACTTGAAATTATCTCACACATATCGTTACGGTCAAGGTATTTTTTATCCGCTTCTCCGTCATTATCCGTATCTTCGCCAATATTTAATACGGCATTTGAATATAGCGCATTATACAGCCCTTTACATACACTGGTGTATTTATTGCTTAAAAATTGACCTACCTTAGTACTTTCGCTTACGCTAAACACATCGGTTAATAATATATACTTCGTTGCCAATGCGCTATCGTTGGTAATTTCAAGCACTTTGCAATCTTCATCTAAAATATAATACACCGCTTCTTCTACCAAATAATACAAAGGCTCACGATTTGATAACTTTATTTTAACACTAGTAAAACTTGTAACATTTACCCCTTCCACCCTTGCATATGGGTATGCTTGTTCAATATTGGTGGCAACGATGTCACGCTCCACACTAAAAATGCTTTTGTTTTTACGCAATTTGCTAGCGGTTAAAATATCATCAATTTGCGCCGAATAGCAAAAATCATCGCCATATACAACATCAATTTTGCGCACACGAAAAACCACACCAAATAGTATGGTTAAAATCGCTATTAAGCCCACAATAGCGCTTGTGGTGATAATGATAGACTTTTTGGTCATATTCGCTTGATATTTGCACCTAAACTTGATAATAGATTTTCAAATTGCTCATAACCCCTATCAATGTAATATGCGTTGTTGACTGTAGTGTAGCCGTTTGCCTTAAGCCCTGCCAGCACCAAACCCGCACCAGCACGCAAATCTGTAGCATCCACTGGCGCACCAGTAAGTTCCTTAACGCCCTTGACCACTGCAACCCTATCCCTAAGGATGATATTTGCGCCCATCTTTATTAGTTCCTTAGCATGCTTATAGCGGTTTTCAAACACATTTTCGCACATAATGCTTACACCGTCACTAACTGCTTGCAAACTCATCATTTGAGCCTGCATATCGGTAGGAAAACCTGGATATACTTGCGTGTCAATCAAATCCACTGATGGAAGTCTGCCCTTTGAAGATATATATATTATATCACTTTTAATATCAATTTGACAACCAACTGACGAAAGTTTTGCAATTAAACTTTGATTATTTTTAAAATCTGTATTTTTTAAAGCAACTTTTCCGCCCGTAATAGCCGTTGCAATCATCAAAGTTCCCGCCACAATTCTATCGCCAATTGGCATATATTGTGTACTATGTAATTTATCTACACCTGTAATGGTAATTTCCGCACTGCCAGCACCACTAATATTGCAACCCATTGAGTTTAAAAAGTTTTGCAAATCTACTATCTCTGGCTCTTTTGCCACATTGATTAGTCGTGTAGTTCCCTTCAAAAACACTGACGCCATCATAAGATTTTCGGTTGCACCAACGCTTGGAAAATCAAGTTGAATAGTTGCGCTATGCATATTGCGTGCATCACAATATATCAAACTATGGCGCTTGATAATCTTTACACCTAACTTTTCTAGCCCGCTTAGATGTAAATCAATTGGGCGATTACCTATATCGCAACCGCCTGGGTATGAAATTACCGCTTGGCGTGTGCGTGCAAGCATTGGACCAAGCAAAAATATTGACGAGCGCAACGCTTTGCATAGTTCTTGGTTTAGGGTTGTGCTGGTTATGTTTGATGCATCAATATAGCAATCTTTATCAACGCAATCAATACTCACCCCTATCCCTTTTAATATGTTAAACATATTATGTACATCAAGTAGGTTTGGAACATTTTTAATTACAATCGGCTTGTCGCACAATACGCAACCTGCAAGTATTGGCAAAACCGCATTTTTACTGGTTTGAATAGTGGCTTCGCCATTTAATTCGTTACCGCCCACCACCATTAATTTATCGTTATATGTATTCATAATCTAGTATATGATGCCTACCCCATTTAAAGTTCTTAATACTAAATCTTACATAATACATTTTAATTAAAAAAGAGCAAGTTTTATTGCTCTATTTCTTATTTATTAAATATTTTCTAAAACTTCTTCTAAATTTTGTTCTAATAATATTTGACATTTTTTTAAATATCTTAATCTATATGTTTTCATAATATTAGAACTTTCATCAAGTTTATTAGATATATTACTTAAAGATACTTTTGCTTGTGAACACGGCGTATTTAAACCTATTTCTTCACATTGTTTACAAGTATCAATAATTGCACGCACATTAACTCCAAATTCTGTGTTGCTACATCCAAAATGTGTAATTAATTTTTCTTGAAACTTAATAAATAAAAGTGCTTCTTGTTCTAATATAGTTTTAATGTCTAATTCTTTTATACCACTGCTATAAAATTGCAATCTTAAATTGTCCCTTGCTGAAAACAATTCATTTAACTTTTTAATTCTAATTCTTCTATTAGTTTCTTGTAAAATATCTTTTTCCATATCGTTAATAATTGATATTCTTAACTTCAAGTCATCTTTAAATATAATTCACCTTCTTTATCCGTCATATTAAACTTTATATTCTACGGTTCCATCATTATAAAACACAAATTTTTCTTTTCCCAAATTTTCAATTAATTTATAATATCTTTTTATAAAATCTTCAGATATTTCATATATTTGAAAATCTGTCATATTTACACTTTTAACCTTTTCATTTTTCCATAACTTATTTAAATTGTGAAAATCTTCAACAATCTCATCTCTAAAATCTTCATAACTCTCAATTGCTAACTGACAATCTAAAATTATTGAATTGTTTCTTTTAAAGTTTTCTAATAGAGTTTCATCATTCCACTCTTTTCCATTCCATAACATTGCAATATCACTCATCCTTTCTTAATAAATATAACATAAAAAATAAAAAATGTATACACTTTAATTACAATTTGTATACATTTTTATAAAAAATTTTTAAATTTTAGACTTTCTTGACTGTCGGTCGATATTTAATACTATCCCCATTGCTGACATAAATACTACGATTGATGTTGAGCCTGCACTGATGAAAGGCAACGGCAAGCCAGTTGGCGGGATTAAGCCAGACACAACGCATACATTTAAAACAGTTTGAATACCTAGCACACACGCAATGCCAAGGCATAGAAATGATGAGTACTTATTGTTGGCTTTAAGTCCAACCTTGATTATGGTAATTATTAATATTAAATATACGCTTAGCACCGCCACCCCACCGATAAGTCCTAGTTCTTCACAAATAATTGAAAATATAAAGTCACTTTCGGCAAATGGCAAAAAGAGTTGTGCTTGACGGCTGTTGCCAAGCCCTACACCAAACAAGCCACCGCTTGAAATTGCATATAGCGATTGGATTAGTTGATAGCCTTCTTCCAAAGGGTTTTCCCAAGGGTCGATAAAGGCTACTATTCGTTTCATACGATATGGTTCAAGCAAAACTAGTCCAACACCTAACAAGATTATAGGTATTGCACCCCATAAAAAGGTTTTGATATTAAGCCCGCCAATAAATAGCATTACAACCAGCGTTAACCCTACACATATAGTGATTGACATATTAGGTTCTAGCATTATAAGCACGCAATACACCACACCCGCAAACAATACAGTTAATAGTTTGCTTGGTTTATTAATGTCTTTGCCTTTAGTTAATGCCACACTTAAAAACAACACTAGGCAAAACTTGGCAATTTCGCTTGGCTGAATAGTAAATCCACCAAGGTTTATCCATCTAGTTGCGCCATAACTGGACTTGGATAGCCCTGGCACAAAAACAATTGCAAGCAATACCGCACCAACAATATACGCTACAATATAAAACTTTTTGTATATTTTATGATTTATAATTGATGTGCCAATCATTGCGCCTAAACCTAAAATTGCCCCAATTAGTTGCTTTTTCATATAAAAAAACTTATTGCCGTAATTTATATCCGCCGAATACTTGCTAGCGCTATACACCATAACAACACCAACAGTTACCAGCACTATTGTACATACAGCAATAATTATTGAATTTTTGTAAGACTTAATCATTATAATTAAATATATTAATTATATCTAAATTTAATAACTTAATTTGTACAAGTTGTTAAATATATTATAACCCTACTAAATAATCAATACTAACTTCAAAATATTGTGAAAGTTTAATCAATATCCCGATTGTTAACACCATTCTCCCTTTTTCCCAATCTCTTAGCATAAAATAATGACAATCTGCAATTTCCCCCAATTGTGCCAAAGTTAATCCTTTATTTTCTCTTAATTTCTTTAATCTCATTCCAAAGTTTCTCATAATTAATTTCTCCTATAATCACAAAATTATTACTATCGTCATATCAATATTATATATGACCTTCGTCATAATGTCAAACATTTTATGACAGATGTAATAAAATAATTATAGGAGTTTTTATGGAAAATAAATTTAAAGATAGATTAAAAGGGCTTAGAATTGAAAATAATTTAACTCAAGAAAAGTTAAGCGCTGAAACCCATATAAGTCAAGCCGCCATTGCAAAATGGGAAAATGGGGTTAGAACGCCTTCCATGGAATGTTTGATTATTTTGGTAAAATACTTTAAAGTATCGGCAGATTATCTACTAGGGCTTGAAGATTAAAAAATGACACTTAATGTGTCATTTTTTTATGCAAAACATAGGGTTAAAAGTATGGTAATTAGTCCTATTATCAAGGTAATAACTTGGTATATGTAGCCAATTTTGGCTTCACTATGTCCACACATTTGAAAGTGATGATGAAGTGGTGCCATTTTAAGTATTCGCTTGCCGCCCGTACGCTTAAAGTATATTACTTGCACAATATCTGATAAGGTGGTAATTACAAACATAACGCCCACTATTGCAAGCATTAATTCAAACCCAAGGATGCAAGCGGTGGATGCAAACATACCACCAATGCCCAGTGCGCCCACATCACCCATAAATATTGATGCTTTGTTGGTGTTGAATATCAAAAACGCCATAATTGAACCCATAAGTATTGCCAAAAGTACTGCTGTATTGTTGTACAAATTTACAAAAGCGTCCGCTTCACCCGCATTAAATGCAATGCTTGCAAATATTGAAATAAGTGCAACAAACACCCCACTATACACTACGCTTACGCCACCTGCTAACCCATCAAGCCCATCAGTTAGATTAACACTATTAGTAGTAGCCAAGCATACAACAATAACCAGTGGAATTATCCATACCCCTAAATCAATTGCTTTAAATGTAAATGGCAAATATATCACACCTTTGTTTGGTGAAAAAAAGTATATGTAGCACGCAAAAATTATCGCAATGCCTACTTGTCCAATAATCTTTTGATAGGGCGCAAGTCCCATATTTTGCTTAAGTTTTACTTTGATATAATCATCCATTAATCCCACTATTGCAAAAGCCAGCCCAACGCCTACACACATAGCCAGTTCGGTGCTATAGTCCATTAAGCACACCACAGCCACTAGGGTAGATATGAAAAATACTACCCCACCCATTGTTGGCGTGCCTTGTTTTGACTTGTGTTCTTCCACATACTTTAATATAGTTTGTGAGCAACTAAGTTTGCGTATTAGTTTGATTATAAATGGTAGCAATAATAATGATATTAAAAAACTTAGTATAAAGCCCACAATAATTTTTATCATAACCTTTTCCTTTTAAAATTTATCTAGTTAGTTGATGTTCTTGTTTAAAAAATTCTTCCACCACCCTATAGTCGCTATAAGGATATTTTTCGCCTTTAATTTCTTGATACGGCTCGTTGCCTTTACCTAGTATTGCCACTATATCGCCCTCTTGAGACAAACTTAATGCATAGTATATTGCATTGCTTCTATCTACAATACTTATGCTACTGTTTGGGTTAACGCCCTTTTAGATATCCAATATTATTTGCCTTGGGTTTTCATATCTTGGATTGTCACTGGTGACCACAACATAATCGCTTAATTTGGTGGCAATTTCGCCCATTTTAGCCCGCTTGGTGTTGTCACGATTTCCGCCACAACCAAATACTACTATAACCCTGCCCTTTTTGATGCTATTTAGCGTGCTTAACACTTTTTCGATGCCGTCGGGCGTGTGAGCATAGTCAATTACTACAGTGTTGTTTTTAGGCGTTTGTATTGTATTAAGTCTACCTGGTACAACTAACTCGCAATTATCAAGTGCTTGCAAAATATCGCTAATTTCTAACCCAAGAGCGTTACAAAAACTTACCGCCATAAGCGTATTGGCTAAATTATACTCACCCACAAGTGATGTATTTAGCATATATTGTTTGTTGCCAATACTGATTACCGCTTGAGTTTTGTTTAAACCCAAATTACTTTCTTCCACCATGATGTCGGCTGGACGATGCAAAGACAAAGTTTTAGTATCAATATCGCATTTTTTGTGTATTGCCCTAGTGTATTTGTCATCAATGTTTATTATTGCCTTTTTTGCGTGTTTGTATGTAAACAATTCGGCTTTTGCCCTTGCATAATTTTCCATAGTATTAAAGTAATCTAAGTGGTCTTGCGTAATGTTGGTAATGCCTACAACATCATACATTAAACTATCAACCTTATTTAGCGCCAAAGCGTGTGCCGACACTTCCATAACCACATATTCGATGCCGTTTAAGTCCATATCATGAATAATTTTGTGCAACATAATTGGGTCAGGAGTTGTAAGTTGGGCGGGCAATTTAAGGTCACCAATATATATCCCTTCAGTGCCAATCATACCCACCCGCTTGCCTAGGTTTTGCAATATATGGCGGGTTACAAAAGCGGTTGTGGTTTTGCCATTTGTACCAGTAACGCCTATAAATTTAATTTTCGATTTGTCAAATTCGTAAAAATTTGCACTAATATTTGACATTGCCACACGGACATTATCTACTAATATTTGAGTTACTGGCAAATCTAAATATCGCTCCACCACCAAGCACACCGCACCATTATTTATTGCTTCTTGAGCGTAGTTGTGCCCATCGGTTTTGCCACCTTTTAGGCAAAAATACAAGCCTTGATTGGTGTCCCTAGTGCTTACATTGGTTAAGTTTTCAATTTGTACATCTTTATAATTTTTAATCCCTTTAAATGATATATTTTTTATTAAGTTTTGTAAATTCATATCCTCTCCATTTTTTATTGTTTGTTAATTGCATTATTACATAAAACATTGATTGCATTTGTAATCAACCTTAACTTTTGTAGTTTTTAATCACTTGTATATATCAACACCTCTTCCCCTTCGTATAATATGGCATTTGCAAGCGGTAGTTGGCTTACCACATAACCACCCAAGCCGTCAACATTTACATTTAGCCCCATGGCTTTTAAATTAGCGCACGCCGTTGCTACCGTTTGCCCCACAACATTAGGCATTTCAATATCTGGAAGATTATCTAACTGGCTTGCATCATCTGGAGAGATGTTTTTGATTGTAAACATTTCGTGAAAT
>JAFULP010000008.1 GCA_017473285.1 Clostridia bacterium | reverse complement strand
TTTGCTACTCGGGCAAATAAGTCCAAATTATTTTGTATACTAAAACCACCAGATAGTCTGAGGGTGACTGTTAATAATCCGATTTTAGTTTTGCTTTTCTTTAATGCTTTTTAGTGCAGACTTATGTTCGACAACCGCTTCACCAACAATGAAAGTGGCAATCATATATATTGTTGTTGACATAATGATAGCAGCAATACCCGTGTATACTGGCATAAAAGTAGCAGTTAAACCGGCAGTAAAACTTGCACTTACTAAATACAAAATAGCGGTAACAGCAATACTTGCAATGCTTAGAGTGTAAACCATTATGCCTGAAATAAATTTCATACGCTTCATTGAAGTGCAAACAATATCAAATATTAAAGTGCCAATAACCACACAAGCCCATAGTACATATAAAACTTTTGCCCACATTGGTAATGTTCGGCTAACTACAAATAATATTGTCATAGCAGCCATTAATGTGGCAATTCCAAATAAAGTATAATATGTTAGTATGGATAAGATTTTTTTGCCCTTTATAGTCATATAACCTCCTTTATGATATTGTTATTTTAGGTAAAATTTTATAAAATATACAAAATCAAATAATTTAAACAGTACCGTACTATTTTTAAATGTGCAATATTTGCATTTTAATTAAATTTGTGTTAATATAGCAAAGTATGATAATGAATAAATTTGATTATTGTTTTAAAATTAGTGATGAAAGAGAAGTTGCTTTAAAATTACTTGGGATATATAAAGATTTGGCATATAAAGGAATTGATAAAAATAAAGTTTTTCAAGAATATGTAATAATTGATAATAGTGCACATTTAAATGATGTTGCCGAAGATATTAAAATTATTCACAAACAAAATGAAGGAAAAATGCAAATAATTTGTGAAAAATTAAATGAAAAATGGCAAAATTATAAAGACGAATATATTGAAGTTTTAAGTAAAAATTTAGGTATTAAATTTGATATGTCTAAAACAAAACATACATATTGCTATTTACATTTATTACCAATAGATGAAATAAATATGAAAGACAATATTATCTGTTTAAATTGCAATAAAAGCATAGAGGAACATTTTAAGACCTTTATAATAATGATAACAAAAGCAATTTTATTGGATAGATCGGATTATATAAATAAATTTAAATTTGATGATGCTTATGATTATAAAAATAAGATTTGGATGTTTGCAGAGATAGCATTGGATGCAATATTTAAAAATAGTGATTTGACTAAAATATGTGAAAATCCTTCATATAAATATTTATATAGTTTGAAAATTGATGGCGTAAATGTGATGGAGCAGTTTAGAGTGTTGTACACAAAAATTTCTTTAGACGATTTTTTTACTTCAATATATATGTTTGTGCATAAAAATTATCAAGTCTTATTAAAGTTTAAGAATTATTTATATTAGAATTTATTAAATTAAAAATAAAAGCCTTGTATTATATATTAATGCAAGGATTTTTTGTTGACTTTGTAAAATATTGTTGTTAACAATAATTGTTAATTAATGGGGTTGGGGCATATTGTGAAAAAATTTAGATTTGAAATTCTTATTTTTATTGTTGAATTTGTTTATATGATTTTAGAATTAGTTGCTTCTAGAGTTTTATCACCATATTTTGGCAATTCTAATTTGGTATGGACCAGTGTTATAGGGATAATTTTACTTAGTAGCAGTATAGGTAACTTTGTTGGTGGTAAAATTGCTGACAAAGAAAATAAGGAAAGAAATTTAAAATTTGTATTACTAGGAAGTAGCGCATTTATTTTGCTTACTGCTATTATTCAGGAAAATGTAGTTAAAGGTCTTGCAAATTCAATTTATAGCACTAGCATAGGATCAATAATTACAACACTTGTTTTGTTCTTTATTCCTTCAATGCTTATTGGATTTATATCTCCAATTGTACTAAAATTAAAGTTGGAAAGTATTGAAGTTGCAGGGAGGACCGCTGGAAGGCTTAATGCGATTGCGACGATTGGTGGGATTACGGGGACTTTTATTGGCGGATTTTTGCTAATTCCAAATATAGTTAGCGCATATATTTTATATATACTTGTAATTGTGCTTATTTGTTTAATTCCTATTGTTGATTTGAAGTTTAAAACTTGGACAAACATCGCTGTTTCTGCATTATTAATCACTTCAATTACTTTATTGGCTGTTAATATCAACTCAAATCAAAGCAATGCTGACAAAGTATTGAAAGGCTATATTAATTGTTCGGTTACTTACGATACTGAGTATGGGCATGTACAGATTTATAATGAAAATGTAGGAATAAATCAAGTCAGATATCTAAAGGTGAACAATGGTTTTGAATCGGCAACATACACTGATTATAGTAGACGATATAAATTGGTGTATAATTACACAAAATATTACGATTTAATGTTTTTATCTGATATTGATATTAACAATACTTTGATGATTGGTGGCGGTGGGTATTCATATCCTGAGCATTATATAAGTTCGTATCCAGACAAAAGCATGGATGTTGTTGAAATTGATTCAAAAATTACAGAACTTGCAAAAAAATATTTCTATTTAGATGAATTAATCAAAGAATTTGATTTAAACAAGACAAAAAGGCTAGATTTAATTAATCAGGATGGTAGGGTGTATCTTAATAAAAATCAAGAGAAGTATGATGCGATATTAAATGACGCCTTTTATGGCTCAACTCCAATTGCAACGCTTACAACAATCGAGGCCATTTTGCATATAAAGAATTCACTCAACGAAAGGAGATTGTATTTAACTAATGTTATTTCTTCACTTGAAGGCGATAATTCTAAATTTTTAAAAGCTCAAGTAAACACATTGCAACAAGTGTTTAACAACGTGTACTCAATTCCTTGCAAATCAACAAGCAATTTAAGTGTAGTGCAAAATGTAATGGTTATTGCAACAGATGATGAAATATCATTTGATGGAGTTTATAAAGTTATATTATCACAAGACGAAATTATTTTGACAGATGATTATTGCCCAGTGGAACAACTTGCTCCAAAATATTAGTTTAAAATGAATTTGATAGGTGGTTAAAAACTGACCACCTATTTTTGTATGAGAAAACCACGGGATAGTCCCGTGGTTCCAAAAAGGTTAACCTTTGCACCATATTCTCCTTTGTGATAAAATAAAGTTGTAGTTCGCAAAATTACAATTTACATTCACAAAGGAGAATTTTTATGGATAAAAATAGTTTAG
>JAFULP010000105.1 GCA_017473285.1 Clostridia bacterium | reverse complement strand
GAAACTGATGTTTTCGGAGATATCAGTTTTTTCTCTAGAATAAAAGTTGGTCATAACAATGCTGCTGTCATAAAAGTTATATAAATTTGGATACAATTCCCTTAAAATTTGCTCAGCACTAGTATATGGTTGCCCATCCTCATCAGTATAATTAGAATAGTTAATATTATGCCCGTTTACAAACAATTCAAAGTCTTGCACAAAGCCATGCCATTCAAGCGACTCAACCAATATGGTTACCACATTATATTCCTCAGTTGTTTCAAAATTGGTAGAGTAAATATCATCCGCACTATATATAAAGTCTTCCAGTTCTTGCTCATCGCCAAGTTTTACATTGCTAAAGAAACTTCCTTTTACAAATTCATTTAAAAAGTTGCCCACAATACCATATTCACAATAGGACGCTTCACTGCTACGATACAATTTGGCTTCCACATCCGCCTCAAAGTCCTTATTGTTTACATACAATGTAACTCCCAAGCCAACTACCACAGCAACCAAACTAGGTATCGCATACCACTTGATGCTAACTGGCGTTTCGGCATGGCGGATATATCTACCTCCAAACACGATGTAAAGCGCTATTGCCAGCATCGATATCGCAAAGAAAGTAAAGTTGATTGGCACAGATTCAAGTATAGCCATACCATCGTTACGCAAATTAAACATACCATAGTCAAATATAGTTTCAGTCATTTCAAAAATAACAATAAACACAAGGTCAACTATCATAAAGAATATTAATAGTAACGACGATGTAATATGCCTTGCCTTATTTGATGGAATACATAAAAGTATTAAAACTATAAATAATTGCACTAATAAAAATATCCATGGCATGCGAATATAAAATTTATCACTGGTCACAAAAACCGCCACCAATTCGATTAATAGCGCCAAGCCAAAATATATCCATACTAAACTATTAGATTTAAAAAATTTTTTCATACTCCACCTACAACAAATATATCAAGTAGCATAAAATCCAAGTAGTGCTAAACATTTTGTCTGCCACTAGATATATAATTCCATACAAAAAACTTACAATTAAATAAAACGCCCTTAAATCCATTGCAAGTGCAAAGAAGTCAATAAGCCCAAAAGTAAGAAAGGCAAATATTGCACCGTAAGGTATTATATATTTGGTTTTGAATATCATCTCAAAGCCTTTTTGAATACAAGCAATAAACATCACCATCAACACCATACGCACCGCATAAGCCAGTATTTCACACACATTGCACACTAACCCTACAGTTGTAACCCTTACACCTAAGGCATACACAATCTTAACCTTCCAGTTGATGCAAGCACTAATGATTAACATAGGCAAAAGTGTTAATACAAACAATAAAATCACTTGCCAAGTTTGCATCTCCTTACCCTTAACTTGCTTAGGCGTAAACAGTTCAATACCCAACTTTTTGCATACAAATATAATTACACCAATTTCAACACCCCAAATAATTGCGCTAACGATGGCTACAAACATATCCACCAAATTGCCGTAATAAATGTCGTCAAAAATTGGTATAAATAAATCTGCTATAATATTTGAATATAGGCACAATAAAATTACGCCCGCCAAAACAAAATATTTAATACATCTTTTATCTTTTACTATCGTCATAATTTATCCTCTTTATTATTATAGCACCATTATTTAAAAATCTCAAGCACTCAAAATAATTTATGTTTATAATATTAATCAATAAAAAATAAATAAATTTTATTAAAAATTAAACAATTAAAATTCATATTAAAATTAAAAATAAATTTAATTTAAAATAGTTTTAAATTTAAACAAAAAAATAGGAAATTGCGCAAATATTTCCTATTTTTAAGCATTTTATTAAATTTTATAAAATTTAAATATTTTATAATTAACTTTTATTTTTTTATATTTTATTAATTATTTAACGGTGATAATATTATTTCACCACTATTTAAACTTTCCTTAACATTAATAATGCGCTGATTGGATGAGCCACGAAAATTTAATCTAATATCTTTTAAATCTCTATCAAATCTACCATCAACTAAAATGTCAATATTTTTAAGCAGTTCAAGTGTACATTCGCAATTAGGGTAAGCGCCCGCTCTAAGCAATTCATCATCCAACCTAAACCCCGAATACGCCCAAATTGTTTTGTTTGGATATTGCTCCTTTACTTTTTTTACAAATGGAAGTAGCACTTGTTGATTTTTAGGTTCAAACGGTTCACCACCTAGCAACGATAACCCATTAACAAAATCAGGCTTTAGGTTGTCTAATATAAATCGCTCGGTTTCAGCAGTAAACGGTTTGCCATATTCAAAATTCCAAGTTTCTGGATTAAAGCACTCCTTGCAATGATTGGTGCACCCCGAAACGAACAACGATACCCTTATTCCTTCGCCATTAGCAATATCATTAAGTTTAATATTTCCGTAATGCATTATAAGTGTAAAACCCTATCCCTTATTTCTTGAGTTCTGCCTTGGTTCCAGAATTGTGAGCCGATATATCCACAAGTACGCCTTGCAACATTCATCTTGGTTTGGTCACGATTTTTGCAATGTGGGCATTCCCACACCAATTTGCCGTCATCTTCTACAATTTGAATTTCCCCATCATAACTACACACGTGGCAATAGTCGCTTTTTGTATTAAGTTCGGCATACATAATGTTGTCGTATATAAATTTCATTACTTGTAGCACCGCTTCAATATTATTTTGCATATTAGGCACTTCCACATAACTAATTGCTCCACCTGGGCTTAATGCTTGAAATTCGCTTTCAAATGCAAGTTTGCTAAACGCATCAATAGGTTCAGTAACGTGTACGTGATATGAATTAGTTACGTAATTTTTATCGCTTACGCCTTCAATTATACCAAAACGCTTTTGCAATGTTTTTGCAAATTTGTAAGTTGTACTCTCAAGCGGTGTGCCATACAATGAATAGTCGATATTTTCGTCCGCTTTCCATTTTTTGGTGTATTCATTAAGTTTTTTCATAATTTCAAGACCCAATGCTTTACCTTCTGGTTCGGTCAACTTTTTGCCAATCAATGCATATACAGTTTCCCACAAGCCTGCATAACCTAGTGATATTGTTGAATACCCGCCATGTAACAAACTATCGATAGTTTCACCATGTTTCAATCTTGCCAATGCCCCATGTTGCCACAATATTGGTGCAACATCAGTGATTGTTCCCGTCAAGCGTTCGTGACGGCATTGCAATGCTCTATGACACAACTCCATACGCTCATCAAATATTTGCCAAAATTTACTCATATCCTTTTCAGCCGAAAGAGCAATATCTATCAAGTTAACCGTTACCACGCCTTGATTAAATCTGCCATAATACTTTGGCTTGCCTTGCTCATCTACATAAGGTGTTAGGAAACTTCGGCATCCCATACAAGCATAGCAATTTCCATTGCCGTTTTTGTCCACCTTTAGTTCCAACATCTTCTTTTCCGAAATATAGTCTGGCACCATACGCTTAGCAGTACATTTTGCCGCCAATTCGGTTAGATAATAGTACTTGCTATCCTTGTGGACATTATCTTCTTCAAGCACATAAATAAGTTTAGGGAAAGCAGGAGTAATATATATTCCTTCTTCATTTTTAATGCCCTTGTAGCGTTGCTTTAATGTTTCTTCAATCAGTTTGGCAATATCCGCACGCTCTTGCTCGCTCTTGGCTTCGTTTAGATACAAAAATTCAGTAATAAATGGCGCTTGACCGTTTGTGGTCATTAGTGTAACCACTTGGTATTGAATAGTTTGCACCCCGTTTTGAATTTCCTTATCAAGACGCTTTTCCACAATCTTATTTAATAGTGCCTCATCCACCTTACCACACGCTTCCATTAGTTCTTCACGCACTTGGGCTTTAATTTTTTGCCTACTAACATCCACAAATGGTGCTAGGTGTGCAATACTGATACTTTGACCGCCATATTGCGAACTAGCCACTTGCGCCACAATTTGCGTAGCAATATTACAAGCGGTTGAAAATGAATTTGGTTTATCAATCCTTGTTCCGCTAATCACTGTGCCATTTTGTAGCATGTCTTCCAAGTTTACCAAGCAACAATTGTGCATATGTTGTGCAAAATAGTCCATATCGTGAAAGTGTATTATGCCTTGCTCGTGCGCTTCCACAATGTCGGCTGGTAGCAAAAATCTTTTAGTAATATCCTTACTTACTTCACCCGCCATATAGTCACGCTGAACGCTATTTACAGTTGGGTTCTTATTTGAATTTTCTTGTTTAACTTCCTCGTTGTTAACCTCAATCAACGACAAAATTTGTTGGTCCGTGCTATTTGCCTTCCTAATCAAAGCACGCTTATAACGATAAGTTATATAATTTTTAGCCACTTCAAAAGCGGCTTCCTTCATTATTTGATGCTCCACAAGGTCTTGCACCTCTTCCACGTGCACCGCTCTACCTATATTTTCACAATCACTTACAACCCCACTAACGATTGCATCGATTTGCCCTTCGGTTAAACGCTTACTCATCTCTTCAACCGATAAGTTTGCTTTTACGATAGCGTGCTTAATTTTTTCGCTATCAAATTGAACCTCTTGCCCACTACGCTTAATAATTCTCATACTTTCTCCTTTTTATGTCAAAATTTTGTCCAAATCTTGACTTTCCGCAACCATTATAGTATATTATTTGTATAAATTGCGTTGTTTTTCCAACCAAATTGGAGATTTTTATGGAAATTTTAAATAAAATGAAAAAATCAAAAATCTTTGACAACATTAGCGATGCCGACATCAAAGCGCTCCATTTTTGCTTCAAAACCCGTGTTTTAAACATCAAAAAGGGCGAAGTTCTAATTGACGAAGGCGAGCCATTTGAAAGCATTGTTTTAGTGCTGGACGGGCATCTTCGAACGGTCATCAACGATTATTATGGTGGCAATTCTATCCTTGCCGATTACTACACTGGTGACGCCGTGGGCATCGAAGAGGCGTTTACTAACTCCACCCTTGCTCAATATACATTAATAGCAATTGAAGATACTCAAGTGTTGACCATGAATAAGTATAAGGTGGTGCAACCTTGTGAAAATTTATGCCCAAGGCACACTCAATTACAAAATAATCTAGTTAAAATCATTTCGCACAAAAATATTGAACTTATGCAAAAATTTAACCACATCACCAAGCCTTCTACTAAGGACAAGGTGTTGGCATACTTGCAATTTGTTAGCAAGCAAACCAACTCTCGCTACTTTGATATCCCTTTTAATCGCCAAGAACTTGCCGACTATCTATCCGTTGACCGTAGCGCCCTAAGTTTTGAACTAAGCAAACTAAAAAAGCAAGGCGTACTAGACTTTAACAAAAACCATTTTATGCTAAAGTAATAATATTTATAACCCTACCAAATAATCAATACTTACATTAAAATATTGCGCCAATCTTATCAAATTTTCCAAACTTAGCGCCCGCTTACTCCTTTCCCATAAATCCACACTCCACACAGTCAAATTCAATTCTTTTGCCAATTCTTCAATGGTCAAACCCTTATCTTTTCTTAACTTTTTTTTAATCTAATTCCAAAATTTTTCATACTTTTACCACCATTCCGTTTACGCAACAATTATACCATTCTGTTTACGCAATGTCAAGGATTTTTTATAATAAATTGTGTATAATGATTATTATGAAAATATTTGCTGAAAGAGTTAAAGATTTAAGAGAAAGCAACAATCTATCAATTCAAGCATTATCACGAGCATTAAAAATAAGTGCTTCATCAATTTTTCGTTGGGAAAGCGGGCAATCTGATATTAAAGGCAACCAATTAAGATTACTTGCAAAATATTTTAAAGTTAGCACTGATTACATATTAGGTTTGGAAGATTAAATAATAGAATAATTTTAGTTATTATTATTTAGTAAGGATATATTATGACTAAATTTCCAGAAAGATTAAAAGAATTGAGAAAGGATAAAAAATTATCCCAAAATGCTTTATCCAAACAAATTGGTATAAGCCAAGCGGCTATTGCAAAATGGGAAAAAGGTATTATTATGCCAACTATTGAATCGGCGGTAATAATAGCAAAATTTTTTAATGTATCTATTGACTATTTAGCGGGATTAGATAATTAAACTTATTTTAATATACAAAAAATGACACTCATTGTGTCATTTTTTATTTTTAGTTATTTACGCCCAACACTTTAGCGTTGTATTTAGCCATATCTTCATCTGTTACGCCTTTTATGGTCAACGATATACGCTTCTTTTCTGGTTCTACGCCAATAATTTTAACAATAACCTTATCGCCAACCTTTAGTACTTCGCTTGGATGCTTGATATAACCTTTACTAATTTCGCTAATATGCACGAGTCCATCTTGGTGCACGGAAATATCTACAAACACACCAAAATCAATAACATTACGCACAACTCCGTCCAGCACCATGCCAACCTTTAAGTCCTTAACATCTAATAATTCGCTCTTTAATATTGGTTTTGGCAAATCTTCACGGATATCACGGCCTGGTTTAGATAGTTCTTTTACAATATCTTCAAGTGTAGGTTCGCCACAATTGATTGTTTTAGCAATCTTGGTAATACCTTCACCAGCCACAACATTTGCAAAGTTTTTCATTTTTTCGGTATTAATATCATTTAGTGTCAATCCAAAATATTGCAACAAGCGTTTGCACACATCATAACTTTCAGGATGCACGCCAGTGTTGTCCAAAATATTGTTTCCGTCCACTACACGCAAGAAACCAGCACATTGCTCGAACGCCTTATCGCCTAATTTTGGAACTTTTTTGATTTGTTCAATGTTTTCAATTTTGCCATTTTCTTCACGATATTTTTGAATATTTTTAGCAACAGTTTTGTTAAGCCCTGCCACATAACTAAGCAAACTAGGGCTTGCAGTGTTTACATCCACACCAACGCTGTTTACACAATCTTCCACCACGCCTTCCAGCACTTGAGTAAGCCTATTTTGTGGCATATCGTGTTGATATTGACCAACGCCAATACTCTTAACATCAATCTTGATAAGTTCGGCTAGCGGGTCTTGAAGTCTACGAGCAATCGACACCGCACTACGAAGTGCAACATCAAAGTCAGGGAACTCTTCCGCACCAAGTTTACTTGCACTATACACGCTTGCGCCCGCTTCGTTGACCACTGCATACTCAACCTTGCGTGGCAACTTTTTAATCAAGTTGGCTACAAAAATTTCACTTTCCTTAGTAGCCGTTCCGTTACCAATACTAATAACATCAACATTGTGCCTTTTAATTAAAGCGGTAAGTTTGTCTTCGGCTTCTTCAATCTTGTTTTGTGGTGGTGTTGGATATACCACAGTGGTATCCAACACATTACCAAATTGGTCAATCACCGCAATTTTGCAACCCGTTCTATACGCTGGGTCAAGTCCTAAAATTACACGATTTTTAAGTGGCGGTTGCATAAGCAATGGCTTTAGGTTTACTTCAAACATCTTAATGGCTTGTTCGCTTGCGTTGTTGGTCAACTCATTACGCACTTCACGCTCAAGGCTTGGGAAAATTAAACGGTCGTACGCATCTTCAGCAATGGTTGTTAGCAACTCTTGATATGGGCTATTTTCATTAATATATTTTTTAGCAATCACATCAAGGGCAATTTGTTGCTTAAGCACAAGATTTACTTTTAAATACTTTTCCTTTTCACCACGATTTATTGCAAGCACACGGTGGCTAGGCAAAGTTTTAATTGGCGAATTATAGTTGTCATACATTTGATACACATACGCTTGTTCGCCTTCTTGCAATTCACATTCAATATCTCCACGATGCACAAGATAATTACGCAAACTTTTGCGAATTTCGGCGTCATCACTAATCATTTCAGCAATGATATCGCTAGCACCTTGTATTGCATCTGGAATTGACACCACTTCTTCGGTTAAATACTTTTCCGCTTCCTTTTCAATTAAACCGCCGTTTTGCGCCAATATAAAGTCTGCCAAAGGTTGCAACCCACGAGCAATAGCCACGCTTGCCCTTGTTTTACGCTTTGGTCTAAATGGACGATAAATGTCATCGATTTCGGTTAAAGTGTTTGCTTCAGCAAGTGCTTTGCTTATTTCATCAGTCATATTGCCTTGCTGGTTGATTAAATTATACACTTCTTCACGGCGCTTGTTTAAATTGCGCAAGTAACCCAATCTATCCGCAAATGTACGCAAAGTTTGGTCATCACAACTACCAGTCATTTCCTTACGATATCTGGCAATAAATGGTATTGTACAACCCTCATCAAGCAACGCAATAATGTTGTCTGTATGATTTTGTTTTAAATTAAATTCTAATGCTAATTGTTGATTAATTTCCATAATTGTATTCCTTTTAAGTAACTATTTTAGTATAACAAAAATACATTTTTTTGACAAACAAATAAACACATAAATTATCAATTAAATAATAAAAAATACAAGGAATTTCCTTGTATTTTAAAAATTAATTTTAAATTTAATTAAATTTATAAAATTTTATCAAATAATTTAAAAATGATCTATTTTACAGTATTTTTTAATTAAATTAATTATTATTTAAATTATTTTAATTTTCTTTTTAAATTTATTTTATTTATTTTCTTCAATATTTATTGTGCTAGATATTATATAATCTGGTCGACCTTTAACTTCTTGATAAATGCGCCCTAGGTATGTATTTGAAAACGATTGCACCATAAATAGCAAACTAAACAATGTTCCAATCGTTGGAAACAACCATGCACTTATTGGCAAATAAATTTTAAACATTGCAAGTGTAGTAAACACGGTCATGCAAATTGTAGATGCAATACTTAGTAATGTCCCTATCCAAAATGCAAGACATAGTGGCCAAGTGGAATTACCAATAATTCCCGCGCTGGCAACGCCCATTGCTTTTTGAAATATATTTTTTCCGCTCTTTGATTTAACTTTGGTAGAATATTCAACCGTTGATTGCTTAAAGCCCACCCAAGATGTAATTGCAACCAAATATTTATCTTGCGCGGTTAAGGCACAAATTTCCTTAACTACTTTTTTATCATACAATTTAAACTCATCGGTATCTAGTGGAATATCTATCTTTGCCACCCAGTGCAAAAATTTTAGATACACTCGCTTAAAGAATCTTGTAAATGCATTGCCCTTATTTTTGTTTTGAGTATGCACCACTTCGCTTCCATCACGCCACTTTTCAATTATTTTAGGAATAATATTAAATGGCAAATCAAGTTTTACATCCAGTTCAATCACGCAATCGCCAGTGGCTTGCTTAAAACCACAAATAAGAGATGCTTGTTGACCAAAGTTTCGGCTAAGGGTTACCACTTTTACATTTGAATTATGTGCCAAATCTTTTAATATTTTTGCCGAATTATCCTTACTACCGTCGTCAACAAAAATTATTTCATACTCATAATTAATAGTACGAATTGTATTCATTAATAGGTTATAAAATTGTTCCAATTCCTTTTCTTCGTTGTACACGGGCACAACAAAACTTATTTTGCTCATAATATTTCCCTTAAATGATTTTTATTTTAATAAAATTGTATTTATTTATTATATTTATTCATTTTTTATTAATAAATATTATTTATCTTTTTTAATAGTGGTGTATTCTAATTTTTTACCATAAAAATCTTCATAAACCTTTACCCACATATCGTAGTTTTTGTTTTTCATATATTCAACATTTTCAGCCCTACTTAATTCCGCATTTGGATATATAGGCTCTAATATATGTACTGTATGCGCCAATATTGGTTGTGCAGTTTTGGTCTTTTTGTTATAAAACTCGCTATCTTCCATTGTTATAAATATAGGTAGCACTGGTACATTGTTTTTAGTTGCAAACTTAAATGCCCCGTCCTTTAATGGCTTTGGCTTGCGATAGTTAGGCCACAAACTTTCTTCAGGATAAATCAAGATATCATCCCCACGCTTCAAAATATTGTCCACCGCACGCAACAATTTGCGCATTGTTTGCATATTTGAACTTAGTGGCAACACATCGCAATTGCGCATAAAAAATTTTAAAACTGGCGGATTGGTATAATTGCCTTCACGGATAATTCTAAACAACTTTTTCTTTTTAATGCGCTTAGATATTTTTTGCATTATAAAACTATCGGTAGGGCTAAAATGATTACAGGTTATAATTGCCCCAGTAGTTAATTTTTGCCAATTTTCAATACCTTTAACTTCCTTGATTGAAAACATACCTTTTTTAATAAAGCCATTAATACCTATTTGCGCCGCCCAATTGGCAACCCATGATTTAAACTTGCTTGACAATTTTTTGTGTTCGTAGTCAATTTGGTCTGGCAACAATTCATATGTTGGAGGGTCATCTCCAGCGTCAATATCAAATATACCTTCACGCTCCATTAATTCCACACGCTCGTCTGGCGTCAACTTGTCCCAACCTACACTTTTTTTCCATTCAGCATTTTCATCTATAACAATACTTTTATTCTGTTCACTCATAATTTCTCCTTCTTATACAACAAGCAAGTTTATGCAATAACAACTGCATAAACTACTTACATTTTTTAAATTTTACGCCATAACTTCTTTAGCAAAAGCAAATTGACCAAATGCACCTTCTTCTTCGGGCTTCAAATACATATTGTAATAATTATTAGGATTGTAAATTTCGTCTACAATTTTATCCATAAAACCATTAAAGTTATCAACATCTTTTTGATATTGTTCGGCAGTATAGTTGTTTCTAATATTGTGGATTAGTTCAGCATATTCAGTTTTGTCCGCATATTTCCAAAATTCTTCACCATAAGGAACTTCGGCGTGCCATGGTTTCCAAACTAGGTTGTAGTGTATCAAATTTAGTTTGCTTACATCCACATCTGCCTTGCAAGGCATTTTATCCCAAGAACCATTGATATAATGCACTTTGTCCTTACAAATTACATTTAGATAATCTTGGTCTTGAACTACAAACTTATATTTAGCCAACAATTCAGCAAATTGCTCTTCAAAGTTTTGCTCACGCATTTGCTTTAAGTTCATAATTAGCACACCTGCATTAAAGTAATCGCTAACTTTGTTTAAACCTAAACATCTTGTCATATATGCTTGAATTTTAGGGAAATCCATTACAAATTGGTCAGTGGTAGCACCTACTAAATTGTTGCCAATGTTGATGTTATACAACTTTGAAATATCACCCGTTACAGCCACATCGCAATCAATATACAACACTTTGTCGTATTGTGGATATAGTGATGGTATAAACAATCTGTAATATGTTGTTTGTGTATAATAAATACATGTGTGAAGTCTCAACCCAATTTCTTCCAATGAATTTTTCATATCAACAAATTCAATATTTACATTTTGTCTTTCATATTTTTTTATCTTTTTAACATTTTCTTCACTAATACCAGTGTTTAAAATTTTAATAGAGTAATTATAACCATTTGAAGCATTTGCTAGCATTGACTCTAATGTAACCGCTAAAAATGGAATATAATTATCATCTGTTGCTGTAAATATTGGAATTTCCTTTCTTATTTTCATATTTCCTTCCTTATATTTAGGATTATATGTTTTAACATAACCCCTTTTAATTATCTTTTTATTTTTCATCTTTCGCCTCGTTTTTTATTTCTAATTGCTTTTGCTTTTCATACATCTTTTTATAATATATATATTCATATAAAACATCGTCAAAGTGATAGCAATTAAATACTTTATGAATATCACTTACACGCCAAGGTTTAATATTAACAGTTCTTGGATAAGGTAACAACTTTAATGTTTTACAAAAATGTCTAATAATTGTATCTTTCTTCAACCACTTTTGGTCATTAAAGCGTTGAGATAATAGCAATTTTTTAGTAGTGCAATTATATATCGCACTTTGGTCAGAAAACACCATATGCTTTTCGTTAATCATCTTGCGTGCTTTTTCAAGTAGACCAGTTTCCCTAATCTTTTTCATATTAAATAGTAACACGCCCGCATTAATATAGTCGTTGTGCAAGAATTTTTTACCATAATGGTCCTTAGCAGCCGCATATTCATAATCAGTAATATCAATATCATAAAGTTTACGAATATCGTCATTAACTAGCAAGTCAATGTCAAGATACAATAACTTATCTTCAGGCATACCTTCCACTTTATCCGCCAAAAGTCTTAACAATGTGTAAGGTGTGCAATAACTGCCTTCGTTTGGCGAGCCACCCAACTCCTTTTTGTAAAGTTCGGTAACATCAACCTTAATACACTTACTGTTAGCATTGGTTTGCTTTAACATATTATCTATAAATTGAATTTGGTCGTATTCGATAGGTGTAAACTTTGGATTAAGATAACTTACATCCATTGTAAACACATAAGCAGTGATTTCTCCTTTATAATGTTTTTCAATTGATAGTAGTGTGGTCATCACACCATCAAATACATACGAATTCCCGCTAAATAATACATTTATCATTAGTTTTCTCCCCTTTTTACATATTTAATCATTTCAAAATTACTATTTTTACTTCGCTCTAACATACAATTATATATTCGATTACGCAAGTCTTCCTGTTGTTCCTTTAAATCTAGTGATTTATTTGGATAAAATGGCCCGTCAACATATATAACTATTTTAGGTTTTTTCTTATTACCATTTTTTTGATAAGTTGTCGTGTAACAATATGATGGGTCTTGAAACTTTACTGGATATCTAAAAGCAGTAGATTTAAATGGTCTAACCCCAGTATAATATGGCCAAATGTGTGCTTCAGGATAAATTAGCACTGGGTAACCTTGCACCACACGCTTTTCAAGTGCATTAACAAAGTTACGTGAGCCTTCCAATGTGTTTGGCAATGGCAATGCGCCAAGCATCTTGGTTGCACCCCAAATACCAGGTATATTCATATTTTCGCTAGCCACAACTGTATAAGTCTTAGTTGGGAAACTTATCAAATGTGGCGATAACACATCACTCGCTCTATTAGTGTGGTTGGCATACACAAAGTAGCCTTTACCCTTACACTTTTTTAACACTTGCTTATTTTCAAACCTTACGCTCTTACACCATTTGTACATAAATGCAATAGGTGTAGCAATAAGCCTATAGGCAATGAAACTAAAAAACTTGTATATTGGATTTTTGCTTATATATTTGTAATTTGAGCCAATTGTTTTTGATTTAACTTTTGAACCAGAAAACTCATTGTTTAATTCATCGTCGTAATATACGATGCGCTTTGCTTGTTGCATTAACTTCTCCTATTGTCAACAATTTTCGACAATGTAATTATACTAATAAATACTAAAAAATCAAAACTTTTTTGCAGATTTTTGCTCTAAACCTAAATTCTTGAAAGTAGAATTCTACATCAGCCCAAGTAGAGTTAAAAAATCCACTCTACCACCAGTAGAATTTATGCGCAAAACACTTGATTTTTAGCCCAATATGGTGTTATAATAATTGTATGGAAGAATTAAAAGATATAATTGCTGACAATTTAATAGATTTACGCAAAGCAAACAAATTAACTCAATTAGAACTTGCCGAGAAGTTAAATTACTCAGATAAAGCAATTTCCAAGTGGGAGCGAGGTGAAAGTTTGCCTGATATTGCCATACTTAAGCAACTTGCGGATATGTATGGTGTGGGCATTGACTATATTGTAACCAAACATTCGGAGGAAACCAAAGCCAAATATCATGCCCCTAAACCAGAGTTAAACAACAAACTTATAATCACACTACTTGCTTGGTTGTCGGTGTGGATTTTGGCTACAATATTGTATATTAATTTTAAAATAATGTTTGATAACTATTATTGGATGATTTGGATTTGGGCTTTGCCTGTATCTTGCATTATTTTAATAGTATTTAGTAGTATTTGGGGTAAAAGGTGGATGATTATTACATCCGTATCCATACTTATATGGACATTAATACTAGCATCGTATTTACAATTTTTGAAATATAATATTTGGTCATTATTCTTACTAGGCATTCCTGCCCAACTTGCGACTGCATTATGTGGCAAAATTAAACGAAATAAAAAAATTGAACAACAAAAGTAAGCCTTTACGGCTTATTTTTTTGTATTTAATATACTAAATTTAGAATTAATTTTAATTTATTATCATTATAATAATATTTAATTAATTACAAATTGAATAAAATATTTAATTATTTTTTTATTAAGTTGACAAACTAATTAAAAAAATATTATCATATATTAATAAAGGGGTATAAATATGAAAGAAAAAAATACAATGCTATCTGGCAGTTATTTAAAAAAGATGGACGCTTATTGGCGTGCAGCAAATTATTTGTCGGTTGCACAATTATATTTAATGGATAATCCACTACTTTTCGAGCCACTAAAACCTAGTGATATTAAGAAAAAGATTGTAGGCCATTGGGGTACAATTCCTGGTCAAAACTTTATATACACACATCTTAATCGTGTTATTAAAAAATACGACTTGGATATGATGCTAGTTGTAGGACCGGGTCATGGCGGAAATGCTTTTGTAAGTAATGCCTATTTGGAAGGCACTTATAGCGAAGTTTATCCAACGGTTAGCCAAGACTATAAAGGTATGAAAAAATTGTGTAAACAATTCTCATTCCCCGGCGGAGTATCAAGCCATGTTGCACCTGAAACTCCCGGTTCAATTCACGAAGGTGGAGAACTAGGATATTCGCTTGCTCACGCTTTTGGTGCAGTGTTTGACAATCCTGATTTGATTGCAACTTGTATTGTGGGTGACGGCGAGGCCGAAACTGGCACACTTGCAACTTCTTGGCATAGCAATAAGTTTTTAAATCCCATTACTGATGGAGCAGTTTTGCCAATATTGCATTTAAACGGATATAAGATTAATAATCCAACCGTCCTTGCAAGAATTAGCCGTGAAGAACTGGAGAACTTGTTAAAAGGCTATGGCTGGAAACCTTACTTTGTGTCTGGTAGCGAACCTATGCAAATGCACAAGGCAATGGCTATTACTATGGACAAGGTTGTGGAAGAAATTAAACAAATTCAACAAAATGCTCGTAATAACAATAATCCTACCCGCCCTATTTGGCCTATGATTGTGCTAAGCACACCAAAGGGTTGGACTGGTCCAAAGGTCGTGGATGGTGAAACTATTGAAAATTCGCACCGAGCACACCAAATTCCTATCACAATGACTCAACCAGAACATATCGTAATGCTTCGTGACTGGTTGATGAGTTATAAACCACATGAATTGTTTACCAAAGACTACAAACTAAAGCCAGAACTACAAGAATTGTGCCCAACAGGCGCATCCCGTATGAGCGCAAATCCACACACCAACGGCGGATTGTTATTAAACGAGTTGCGTGTACCAGATTTCACCGAATATGCGGTTGATGTAAAAGCGCACGGAACAGTTCAAGCGCAAGATACTTTGGAATTGGGCAAATTTATGCGTGATATTATTGCGCTTAATCCTAACAATTACCGCTTGTTCTGCCCAGATGAAATTAAATCAAACAGATTGTATCACACTTTTGAAAGTTCGGGTAAAAACTTTAATGCTGGCTTACTAAAAACTGACGACAATTTGGCTACAGACGGCCGAATTATGGACTGCTTCCTAAGCGAAAATATGTGTGAAGGCTGGCTTGAAGGATATCTATTAACTGGTCGTCACGGAACTTTTGCAAGTTACGAGTCATTTATTCGTGTAGTTGACTCAATGGTTAGCCAACACGCTAAATGGTTAAAGGTTTGTAACGAACTTCCTTGGCGAAAAGACATCGCCTCATTAAACTTCTTGCTTACTTCAAATGTGTGGCAACAGGACCATAACGGATACACTCACCAAGATCCAGGATTTTTGGACCATATTGCCAACAAAAAAGCGGATGTAATTAGAATGTATCTTCCACCTGATACAAACTGTTTGTTGTCTTGTTATGACCACTGTATAAAGAGTAAAAACTATGTTAACGCAATTGTTGCAAGCAAGCACCCAAGTTATCAATGGCTAAGTATGCCTGAGGCAATCAAGCATTGTACCACTGGTGTAAGCATTTGGGATTGGGCATCAAATTGTACTGGCGCTCCTGATATTGTAATGGCGTGCTGTGGTGACACTCCTACTATCGAAGCCCTAGCCGCTACGACAATACTAAACGACTATTTGCCAGATTTAAAAATACGATTTATAAACGTAGTTGACCTTATGAAACTTGGCACAGATGACACTCACTCTCACGGACTTCCTGACAGCGAATACAATAAGTTGTTTACAACCAACAAGCCAATTTTCTTTGTATATCATGGTTATCCTACACTTATTCACGAACTTACTTGGTCAAGAAAAAATCGTGATATAAATGTATTTGGTTATCAAGAAGAAGGCACTATCACTACCAAGTTTGATGTTCGTGTTCAAAACAAAATTGATAGATTTAATATTGTAAAATCGGTTCTAGCAAAACTTGGCAAAACTGACAAACGCTATAAAGATTTAAACAAAAAAATGGATGAATTGTTATCAAAGCACAACGAATATGTTCGTAAATACGGTCAGGATATTCCTGAAGTTAGAAATTGGAAATGGCATCCAGCCAAAAAGGAGAAATAATATATGTCTAACACTCAAATCGCACTAAAGAAATGGTTAAAATTATTTATTATTCTATGCTACATTGGTGCGGTTGTTATGGGATTTGCCTTGGCTGGAACTGTCATGGCATTAGTTGTTATAGCAATTAATAAAGACATCCTTACCTACAAGGTTGACGACACCACAACCATTGCCGATATGTTTGCCGAAACAAGCATCACATCTCGTGGTGATATAATGGCATTGATGGCAACCACTTTAATTTATATAACATTAAATTTAGTGCTTCTTATTCTTATAATTAAATGGCTAAAATCAACCGATAAATCATTAGACCCATTCAGCAAATCTAGTGTTACATTTATGCGCAAAACGGCAAAATTTATATACATTGCCACAATTATTGGATTTATAATTGAAAGTATCATTATAGGTGTTGCTAATAATGAATTGCTAGCGACTTCGGATTATTCATCATTTATCACAACGGGCTTGGTAATACACTTCCTATCATATATATTTGCTTATGCAAACGAACGAAAAAATAAAGAAATAATAGACCACAATGAAATCGAGCCCAATAATGACGATGTGATTGAAACAAAGTAGCAAAAAACAGGAATTTAAGTCTTAGTAAATTGAAACTAAAAAAAATAAAAGGAACATAGATATAATTTTCTATATTCCTTTTTTATTGAAAATAAATTATTAAATTGTTACCACAATTATTGTATCTTTACTCGCTATCAATAAAATCCACTACTGTTAATCTATAAGTTTCATACATATGTAGCCCTTCATCCTGAACCATACGATATTTTTTACCAGGCACAACTACAGTACTAAACTCTCGCATATTTATTTTTTTCTTTGTTTGTATTATAATCTCTGTCGGTTGTTTGATTTCAAATTCAGCAATATTACCAGAACGCCCACTCCAAATCAAATTACCATTAGCATAAATTTGAATATCCACTGCCGTTCCTAAAAAAACACTTCTAACAACAGGAATTTTAATTTGAACCCTCGAAATGTTTTTTAATTCCTCTCCAACTGGTGCTCCGCATTTAGGACAACTTTTTGCCAAATCACTAACCTTCGCACCACACTCGACACAATTAATAAGCGACATACGCCCTCCTAATTTTCATAATATAATTGTATATAAACATTATAACATATTTTTTTAAAAATGTATCAAAAAAATTATAAAATAATTCAAAAATGTATAAAAATTGTATTTAGGCTTATATGTTTAGTCACAACAGAAAAGTACATTTCACTGGATAAAGTGACCGTAAAAAAAGAATTGGCATTTTGTTCCAACTCTTTAAATTTTTTGCTAGTTTCAAAATTACTAGATTAATTCCTGTTTTTTTAATTACATTTATTTTTTAGCAACTTTTTTTGATGTTGTCTTTGCATTTGCTGTTTTAGCCTTTGGGCTAGCCTTTACAGTTTTAGCAGTTGCGGCCTTTGTTGATGCCTTTTCAGCTGGTTTCTTAACAGTTGTCTTTGTAGATTTTTTAACTTCTTTTTTAGCATCTTTAGGCGCTTCTTTCTTAGTCACTTTAGGTTCTTCTTTCTTTACTGACACTTTCTTTTCTGTCTTAACACTTGCCTTTTTAACTGGTTCAACTTCAGCCTTTTTGTCAACTTTTACTGCTTCTTTTTTGACTTGAGCTTTCTTTTCAGTTTTCTTTTCTGTCTTTTTCTCAGTCTTTTTTACTGGTTGCTTTTCTTCTTTCTTTGCTTTAATAGGCGCTTTTTCAACCTTTTTTGCTTTAGCGGTTGTCTTAACTTCAACACTTTTCGCCTTAGACTCTTCTTTCACTTTTGGGCTCTTAATAGGAGTTTCTTTGGCCTTTGCGACTTTTTTCACCGTTTTAGCCTTTACATCCTTTTTAGGTGGCAAAACCTTGATTGGTTTTAATTCATCTGCATCTTCCATTATATCTTCAACCAACTCGTCCTTACCAGCATTAACTTCTTCTTGTTGAAGGTCGGCTTGCTTTTCAGTAATTAACTGTTGCAAAATTGGTTCTAATTCTTTTACATTTTTGATAACATCAAATTGCATACCATCTTGACCCATAAAGCCACTTTTGATTTGATGCTTCATAAATTTAAATAACTTATTGTAATATCCATCGGTATTTAAAACCACAATTTTAGCATTATGCTCGCCACTCTTTTTGGTTTCGTTGTAGTATGCCAATTCCACCAAAGTACCCGAGCCACCAGGAAGAACAATCATTATATCACAAGTGCGGATAGTAATTCTTAATCTATCACTTTCACCTTCAACAATATAATGTTCTTTATTTGTTGTTCCCTCTAAATCTTTTTTATGCGCTTCAGGAACAATCATAACAACTTCATCGCTATATTTTTGGAACTCATCAACAACAGCCCCCATAAGACCCTCTTTAGCCCCACCTTGCACCATCACGCAATTATATTTAGCCAATAATTTGGCAACTTCTTCAGTTGCTTCAACCATCGCTTTATTTTTAGGCAATTGCTTACCTAACGCAACAAAAACTCTTAGCATATATACCCCTTAATTATTTATATAATTATATTATCACTTTTTTTATCAAAAAACAAACATTTTTTCGACTATTTTCGCTAATTTATGTATTTAAACTCTTTTTTTGGCACAAATTGATATAATTATTGTGGATAATGGCAAATAAATCGCAAATAATCCCATTAAAACACCAAACCCTTTAACATAATCCACTTTCCAGCCACACCATCCGTTGATTGCTACAATTAATATCAACAAAGCGCACATCGCCAGCGCTTGCACTATAAGATGCAAGTTGGCACGCTTTTCTCTAGTAAAGTTAAGTATCAATCCCAAAACAAACAGCCCACAACTCACACTTATTAATATATACGATATAATCTTAACATTTGGTGCAATTGACTTTATCCAAATATCCAACACAGCATCAAATTTTAGCGCCAATACATACATTAATGGCAATATTAACGCCACAATTGCAGATAACTTAAATAGCAATTTTGGCAAATTTATGCGTATAATTATCGATATAATAGTTAGCACAATAACCCATAACAATAAAAATATACCAAAATAAATTAAAATATCAATATAATTGCTTTTAAATATATCCATAGCAAAATTTAACCAACCATTAACGTTTATATCAAACGCTTGCAATGTGTATGGCAAGTACAAAAAAATTGCCAAAATGCCAAACACCAAATTTAAAAACGATAGTGCATAATAATTATTTTTATTCATACATCCTTCCTTATTTAATATATTAACACATCAAACAAACAATTCACAAACAATTTTAAATTATATTTTTATAAAAATATATTTAAATATCATTTATAACACAAAAAGAGCCTCCGTAATCCAAAAGCCCTTTTATTAACACTTTAATGCATTTTGTCAAAATTTGACAAATTTATTTATAAATCATTAAAACATACCAATTGTTATTTTTTATTGCGCAATTTTATAAAAATTGATATAATACAGATATTAAGTTATCGCAAATTCAACATTAAACAAATTAAAGGAATTAAAATGTCAAAATATTCAAAATTAAAAAAAGAATTATTGCAAAACAAAAATTGCCCTACAATGTCTACCAACGATAATACTATTCATATTAGCGTTGACGATATATCTCAAGTTATTTCGCCTTACAGTGAAGACAATCGTCCTGTGATTAATAATGAATTTGCTGAATTTTTAAACAATTCGGTTAAAGATATATTAATCAAACAAAATATAACTCTTGAAATCACATCTAAAAATTGTGACCACGAAACTATATCAAGTGCAATAAAATCCTATTATTATAATGAATTTGTTGACTCACAACGCAAATTAAAATTTAATTTATTTGCAAGTTTGTCCACATTGATTATTGGTTTACTAGCATTAGCATTATCATTATTGCAAAATGTAGTAAGTTATTCGCTATTGGCGGGAGTAATTGATATATTTGCTTGGGTTTTTGTGTGGGAAGCGGTTGACTTATTTTTCTTTCGTAGAGCCGAATTAAAGCATCTTCAACATCGCCAAATGAACTTTATCAACGCAAAAATTATAGTAAAATAAGTATTAATAAAAATCCACGGGTATAACCCGTGGTTTTTCATATATCAGGTAAAAACCTAATTTATTCGAATGAAGCTTAAACGCG
>JAFULP010000104.1 GCA_017473285.1 Clostridia bacterium | reverse complement strand
ATTTTGTTGAATAATGGAAATCATTTCGTATAAGGACTCACTTCTTATTTCGCGCAGTTCCGCATCACCAAAACGTATTTCCCCGGCGTAATGATTATTTCCGGCCATCAGCAGGTTTAACAAAGTACTTTTACCGCTACCACTTTTACCCAACAAGAACACCAATCCTTTGTCTGGGAAGTCAACACTTACATTGTTAAGTGCAACCACATCTTTGCTTTGACCCTTTTTACCAATTTTGTATACTTTGGTTAAATTTTTTACACTAATCATATTTTGCTCCTTTATATTAAATGAGTAAAACATTATCACAGTTGATAATAAAAAATATATCATACCTTTTAAAGTGCTGTCAAGTTTATAAATAAAAAAATTTACTACAAATTATTTTTAACCGTAACAATTTATTTTGACATATTTAAAGTTTATGCTAAACTTAAGTTGATGTTTACAAAGGAGTAGTTATGGAAATTAAAATTAAATATTTTACTGATATTGAGCCTATTAAATTTATTGAAGGTAAAAGCGACTGGTACGACTTGCGTAGTGCGGAAGAAGTGGAGATGAAGGCGGGCGAATTTAAGTTGATTAAACTTGGTGTTGCTATGCAATTGCCTAAAGGGTATGAAGCGATAATTGCACCACGAAGTTCTACTTTTAAAAACTTTGGCTTACTTCAAACCAATAGTGTAGGCGTAGTGGACGAAACATATTGCGGAGATGACGACCAATGGCGTTTTCCTGCCCTTGCAATGCGTGACACTGTAATCCACAAAAACGACCGCATTTGCCAATTTAGAATAATTGCACATCAACCACCAGTTAAATTTACTTTGGTAGAAAAATTAGATAACGCTAATCGTGGCGGAATAGGAAGTACGGGCAAACAATAAAGCGCAAATAAATTTGCGAAATAAAAAATAAGAAAGAAAAAATAAAAGTTAAGGTGCGTATTGACATCCTAACTTTTTTGTTATATAATAAAATTATGGAAAAGAACGAACAAATTAAGGTGGCGGAAAGTAAAGTTGATGGAAAGGTAAGTAATGCACAAACTGAAAAGTGTATTGACATTGAAATTAAACAACAATGTGCAAACAATAGCAAAACACCGCTTACACCATACCAAAAATATAAGCAAAGCAGAAATCAAAATGGCAAAAAGTATTTTGAGTTTTATGATGACATCAAAGTATATACTCATAATGTATATGACTGGTAACAAATTTAATAGTTTTTAAGTAAAAATAAAAGGCCTAGTAATTTGAAGTGAACTTCATTTTGAGGACTTCATAATATAGGTCTTTTTTAATATTTTTATTAGTGTTATATTACTTTTTCAATATGAACACTGCTCTAAAGATTGTGTCTTTGTCGGTTTTGCCTTCGATTATGCATTTATCGTCAACATACTTTTTGTACAAATGTATTTGGTCACCTTCAAAGCATTGGTTAGAGTAATACATTTCAAGAACTTTGATATTTAATTTTGAATATTCGTCAAAGCTAAAACAATCGATTGCCATTTTTATATATGCAATATTGTTACCATGTTGATTGTAGTCCAACTCACTTAGTCGAATAATCTTAGTATATACAAGGTCATTGTTAGCAAACTCACAAGTAGCATTAGTATATGTGTCGTCATGCATATTGCTTGGCAAAAATTCATTAATGCCAAGTTCGCCCACATATTTAGGCAACACTAAACGATTAGTTTCTTCATTAATCACACCATATTCCATACGCCCACGAATTAAAGATACACCATTTTGTTTTAATTCAAAGCATCTAGGGAAAAGCATACGGGTTTGAAGTGGCCAAGTGCTAACGGTAAGTGGTTCGTTAATAGCGGGGAAGCGGTCAAATTCAAACTTTGCTTTAAGCACAACCCATTTGCCATTACAACTTTTGCGGATATCTTCAACGCCAACGCCTAAAATATCCGAGTGGTTGTTGGAGCATAGTTGAAAAGTTTCTACCACATTATGTGGCATCATAGTTCGTGTAGCGCCCACATCATCAAAGCGGGTGATAAAATTGTATTCTAAATAATTTTTCATATGTTAAATTCCTATAGTGTATAGTATATAAACTTTTGTTTTTAAAATCAAGTAATAGTCAAAATTTAAGTGTAAAATTTTCAAAATATATTTTACCTATAACTATTGATTTTTTTGTGGTTTTAATGTATAATATCGCAAAAGGAAGAAGTTATGGACAAGATTTTAGATTTTATTAAAGCCAACAAGTTAATCAAGCAAGGCGAAATTATTGGCGTTGCCGTTAGTGGTGGCCGTGATAGTATGGCTCTACTACATTTCCTAAACGAAAACAAAGCGCAACTTGATTGCCAAATTATTGCTATCAACATTGACCATTGTATTCGTGAGCATAGTGCAGCGGATAGTGCTTTTGTAATGGACTATTGTAAGGAAAACAACATTAAGGCGTACACTTTTAAGGTGGATGCAGTTAAACTTTCAAGGGATGAAAAATTGTCGGTTGAAGCAGGCGCAAGAAAGGCAAGATACAACACCTTTGAAGCGTTGATTAAAAAGGGTTTGGTGGACAAGATTGCTTTGGCGCACCATTTGTACGACCAAGCGGAAACAATTTTGTTAAATTTGCTTCGTGGGTGCGGGCTTGCTGGCGCTAAGGGTATGGAGCCTATGCGTGACAACAAATATATCCGCCCAATGTTGCAAGTAGCAAGGGAAGAAATTATGGAATACATTGACGAATATGCTATTGCGTATGTGGATGATGAAACCAATGAAGATACCAATTATTCACGCAACTATATTCGCCAAGTGATTATGCCAACAATTCGTAAGAAGTTTAAATCGGTGGACAAAAATCTTGTAAACTTTGCCAACATATGTGCGGAAGATGACAAGTTTATCAATAGTCAAATTGATATGGGTACGATAGCCAAGTTGGGTGATGTGACGAGAGTCCCTATGTACTACTTTAGTTATCAACCATCAGTAATTAATCGTGTACTACTAAAAGTGTTAAGTGCCTACGCTAGCCAAGACATTGAAAGCAAGCATATTGCGCTTATTTGCGATTTTGCTAATAATGGCAAAAATGGTGATAGCATTGATTTACCTTTTGGTATTAAGGTGCATAAGGAATATGAATATTTAACAATTGCACCACTTAAAACTAAGGTGGAAACAGTTAAGCAAGAATTTAAAAAGGGCAAAACATACATTGAAGGCTTTGGAACTGTGCGTATAGTTAGTTCAAAGGTTTTTAATGATATTAAACCACATCAACATGTTGTGGATGCAAGCAAAATTCCTAGCAACGCAGTGTGGCGCTTTAGACAAGATAAGGATGTATTTACACCATTTGGTCACGAAAGCGCTAAAAAACTTAATGATTATTTAGCCGACAAAAAAATACCACAAAGACTTCGTGGAAATATTCCAGTATTGGCAGTTGACAATACTGTATACATTGTAGCCGATATTGAAATTAGTAATGAGTTAAAAGTAGATGACAACACCACCAACTTATACAAAATTAATTACGAAAAAGATATTATCTAATAAATCAGCCCTAATTTAAGGGCTTTTTTGTAAAATAGTAAAATTTTAAATAAAAATCTACAAATTTTGACAAAATATATTAAAGTGTTTGACTTTTGATGATTGTAAATGATAAAATTAATGTAAAAGGGGAAATAGTATGTGTAAAAGTAAAAAGATAATATTAAGTTTAAGCATATTTTTTGCAATGTTGATAAGCCTAGTAATAGGGATAGCACAACAAAATACACCT
>JAFULP010000103.1 GCA_017473285.1 Clostridia bacterium | reverse complement strand
TGACAATACTGTTTACTTTCTTTGCCATAAAATTCTCCTCCTATATGGCTGTGGTTCTTGTGATAAATGAATAGATTTTTATCTCCCACAAATGCTCTCTTTTAGGCTGATGCATTTCCTTTTTGCTAATATTGTATTTTTAAAGTCCTGGATTTATATGTTTTGCAACTGTTACCCTATTTATAAATTCTTTTTGCAAATCACAAACTTTGAAACATAAATTTTGAAACAACTGGAAGTATTTTTTTGCGTCACGACCCGAAAAGTGAGTTACTGGGCTAGATATAAGCATTCTACAATTATCAGCCAATATATCCAACATTTCCAATTTTTCTTCATCAGAAATACTTTTATCGTTTAACACTCTATATTTCATATCTAAATACTGTTTTGTCAAATCATTATAAAGTTGATATGCATTATTTGCTGACATAGATGCTTTTATTGAATGTAATACACTTGTGTTTTCCTCAATAAGTTGCTTAATTAATCTTTCATCGATTTCCATATTAATCTCCAATAAATAATTTACCCCTTATTTATCTCGTAATATGCTTTTAATTTTTAACTCTTACTTGGTTGAAACTTAACTCAACAGTTGAATCACGACCAAACATTTCAACAGTGGCCTTTAACTTTAGGTTGTCCTTGTCAACTTCGCTAACAACGCCAACAAATGATGCAAGTGGACCATCTAAAATTTCGATAGTGTCGCCAACATTAATATCAATGTTAATTGTAATCTTGCCAAGACCAAGACGAGCAACTTCGTCATCTGTGATGCACACAGGGCGACCCTTAGGTACTACAAAGCCTGTTACATACTGAGTACGAGTAACTGCGTGCCAGATATCGTCACCATAAATCATCTTAACAACGATGTAGCCTGGCATCATCTTTTTAGGTACAAGCACTTTCTTGCCACGCTTTTCTTCCAACACATCTTCCATAGGAATAATGATGTCAAAGATACGGTCTTCAAGGCTATACTTACTTACTGTTTGCTCCAAGTTTTGCTTTGCCACACTTTCATAACCTGAAAAAGTATGCAATACATACCATCTAGGTTCAGTGTCAATATTCTTTTCCATTGCCATAAAAACTCCTTATCCTACACAATGAACCCAACTAGCCAACTGCAAAGTCTGTCAATACCAAACACTACAAGCAAAAATAATGCTGTAACCAAAAGTACTACACCAGTTTGCTTAAGCACTGTAGTAAACTTTGGCCAAGTTACCTTTTTAAGTTCCGAACTTGTTTCCTTTAATCTTTTTGCCATTTTGCTAGGCTTTTTGTCTTTTGCTTTCTTTTTCTTGTCTTTTGACTTGTCTGCCTTCTTGTTTTCTTCCTTTGCCTTTTCAGCCTTTTGCTCAACCTTAACTTCATTAGTTTCAGTTGCTGGGCTAGCAACACTTTTGTTTTCAGCAGAAACTGGACGAGTTTCCTCGACCTTTACTTCTTGGCTAATTTCTTCATTATTTGCCATAACTATCTCCTATTTTGTTTCTTTATGAGTTGTGTGCTTACGACAAGTTGGACAATACTTGTTTAATTCCACTCTGTCAGGGTGTTCAGCAGTATTTTTACTTGTGTCATAATTTCTATTCTTGCATTCTGTACAAGCAAGAGTGATTTTTGCTCTTTTAGTTTTTGCTTTTGCCATAATTTTCTCCTAAAAAAACACCTTTGCGGTGTTACTTACCCTAATAATATACCATATATTTTATTTGATGTCAACACGATTTAAAAAAAAATTGCCTAAAATCTAAAATTTTAAGCAATTTATATTATTAATTATACCTTTAATACCAAAAATTTGTGCGATTTGTGTTATTATTCACAGAATTATTGGTATCTTGAGCAGGCGTTTCACTTGATTGAGCGTCCGTATCAGCAGTTTGTTCTTGCTCATAATCCTCGTTAGACACTTCGATTTGTTCCGCTTCCTTAGTTTCTTCAACTTGGATAGATTCGCCAACCACATTGTTTTCTACCGAACTTGGCTTTGGCTCAAGTGTGCCGTTTTCTAATTCCTTATTCTTTTTAATTTCGGCTTTGCTAGGTTTTGCCTTCTTTTCCTTTGGAGTTGGAGTGTAGTTGCCTAACATATATTCCACAAAATTATATTTTTTGCCCTTAACTTCGCTAATATATCTAAATAACACATAAGCAACCGCTAAGATAGAATATATTGAGCAGATATTTCTTAAAACTAATGGGAATTTATTAGTAATTCCGTTAAGATTAAAGTCATAAGCAAAGAATAGTACAATCAATAGCAACAATTCAATTGTTATTAGTATAAAAATGTCGCCAAAACGCTTTTTGTTGTTTTCGTCTTTTAAAATATTAGTGATTGCCAATATAAGCAACAAACTAGCACCCACCAATGCAAAGCCAACGCCATTAAAGAAAGATATAATGTTAGAAATAGCAATACCAATTGCAAAAATACCAACAATGAACACATAGGCTTTGTTAAAATTGTTCTTTTCCATAAAAACTCCTTAATTTCCCTTATTATAACACACAATTAGCCCGTTGGCAAATATTTACTGCCAACTTTTTTTAATTTATCTAGTTTTTGTATATGACCAATTTTAAAATATTGTTACTGCCAAGTTAGTATTAAATATATCACAACAACTTGATATAATATTTGACAAGACATTGCAAATAATATATAGTATGTCGTATTTTAATTATCACGCAAAGGTTAAAAATTTAATCAAAAATAACCACTGCTTAGGTGCAAGCATTTTATACAAGTATAATAACATCAAGCCTGCAATGGTGTTTTATTTTGACAACCATATACCTATGCCTATTAGAAGTTATATGTGGGATAATTATTTACAATTAATTAAAAAATATAATATACCGTTAAATAACCCTGATAATATACCTTTAGATTAAAACCTTTGCCATATTATCGTAAGTTGTCATCAAGCGACACTTTAGCATTTGATAGCAACTGATGGTTATACATACTTGAGAAATGCGAGATTTCGAGCAAATTGTGTCAACAATTTTAAATTATATTTTTATAAAAATATATTTAAATATCGTTTAGAACACAAAAAGAGCATACCTAAATATGCTCTTTACCTTATATATAATTTATCTCGACATATCCTTATTTTCTATACCAATAATAGCTAGTATAAGTTGATTTTAAATATGTTGCATTAGTGGCAACTTTAGATAGAGTTATTCTAGTTCCGCCAGAGTCGATGGGAGCTTCTTTCTCAAGACGATACTTGTTAACACCCACGATAGTTTGTTTGCCCGAGTCGATGCGAGCTTGTGTGCGAGCAGCAGCCTCTTCGATGCGGAGTTTGGGAATACCTG
>JAFULP010000102.1 GCA_017473285.1 Clostridia bacterium | reverse complement strand
AATTGAGGACGAATTATATTAATATTTAAAATTTAACCTTAATAAGTAACGAAGTTACGACTTCATACTTTCATATTTTCATAGTTATATGGAGTGAAGAATGGTGGAACTGCGTTGGCGTTTTATTTTATTTACAAAAAAAGCATGTAACTAAATATGCATACCATTTTTATTTTTTATATTAACTTATTTTAAATTCTCTTCCAATTAATTCATCAATTGTTATATTAAAGAAATCAGCAATTAACCATAATGTATCTAAATCAGGTTCAATCTGACCAATTTCCCAATACGAAATTTTGCGTTGAGTTGTGTTTAAAATTTTAGCAAGGTCGATTTGTTTTAACCCTGCCAACAGACGCAACTCTTTTATATTTAACGCAAATTTGTTTTTCATTAATATTATTTTAGATAAATTTTATCTAAAATACTTGACATAGACAATAAATGTCTATATAATGATAAGTATCATCAAAATAAAAAGGGGTATTTATGAAAGATTTAAAAAAGAATTTAATTGTTTTAACTGTTATTTTGGTTATTATTGCTGCATTTTTTTGGCCTATGATTTTTGCAGATAGCACTTCCGCCAAAACCAAAATTATTATGTTAATAATATTTGTAATTGTAATATCAATTATGGTTGCTGGATACACTATTCTAAAATTAAAATCTAAGCAAAAGGAAATAGATACTAATAATGTAGAGGAAAAGAAAATGAATTCAGCATTGTCTATTCTTATTGGTATAGGTACAGTAGTAATTATAGTTACAGCATTGGTTATGTTTTTCTTTATGGCAATTTCAGAATAAATTTTTTTATAAATTAATCTACCTTAAGTGGTAGATTTTTTTACAAATTTCCAAAAAGTTTTGCAAAAATGCTTTACAAATTTTTGTGAGTATGATATATTAAAAATAGGAATGATTACGAATTTATGAATTTTTCAAGGCAACGAGAGAGTATAATAAATATACTTAAGTTAAATTACGAACATCCTACGGCATATCGAATTTATGAATTGGTTAAAGAGATTGAGCCTACAATTTCCAAGTCCACTGTGTATCGCAATTTGGAGCAGTTGGTGGAGTTGGGAAAGGTTAGGAAAATCTCAACTGGTGGCAATTTTGAGCATTATGATATAGTGCGGGATAGCCATAGCCATGCGATTTGTAAATGTTGTGGGAATATTTTTGATGTGAATTTAGATGTTGAAAAAATTGCAAATTTTATCAAAAATCAAACCGAAATGAGTGGCTGTAACGAAATTATTGTTATGGGAATATGTAAAGATTGTGAAAAGGAGAACTAATGAAGCATTTAAGTCAAGATATAAGGGTGGCGATTGATAGCGACAATCCATCAATTAAGCGTATTGAAGATAAGTGCGTCAAATGCGGGCAATGCGCAAGAGTGTGTGGTGAATATGTTTCGGTTAATGACCATTATGATTTGTCAAAAACTAAGAAGCCAGTATGTGTAAATTGCGGACAATGTATTAAAGTGTGTCCAACAGATGCTATTGTAGGTGTTGACAAATACAAAGAAGTGGCAAAACATATTGCGGATCGTGATAAAATTGTAATTGTGTCTACATCGCCATCGGTGCGTGTTGGTCTTGGAGAGGAATTTGGGTTACCATTTGGAAGTTTTGTACAAGGCAAAATGGTGGCTTTACTTAAAAAGTTAGGTTTTAAATATGTTTTGGACACTAGTTTTGCGGCTGATTTAACAATATGTGAAGAAGCGAGCGAGTTGATTGAGCGAATTAAGGAAAATAAACCTATGCCACAGTTTACAAGCTGTTGTCCGTCTTGGATTAAGTTTGCGGAAATATTTTATCCAGAGATTTTGCCTAATATTTCAAGTTGCAAAAGTCCTATTGGAATGCAAGGTCCTATTATTAAAACATATTTTGCTAAAAAAATGGGGATTGACCCTAAACGAATTATAAATATAGCGCTTACACCCTGCGTGGCTAAGAAAATGGAAATTAGGCGAGATGAAATGAACATATCTAGTAAAGTAAACAATGTTGAAAATATGCGAGATATGGATTATGTGATTACAACAACTGAACTAGCAAAATGGGCGAGAGAACAAAACATCAATATTAATGACCTTGCAGATGCTGAGTTTGATAAGTTTATGGGCGAGGCAAGTGGTGGTGGAGTTATTTTTGGAAACAGTGGTGGCGTTATGGAAGCGGCAGTACGAACGGCATATTCGTATTTAACAAATAATTCGCCAGCGGAGTTGACATTAAACTTTCAAGCGGTGCGTGGGCTTGACGGAATTAAGGAAACAAGTATTGAAATTAATGGATTAACTTTAAAATTGGCGGTAGTTTATGGGTTAAGTAATGCAAGAAAAATTATCGAAAAAGTAAAAGCGGGCGAAAAGTATGATTTTATTGAAATTATGACTTGCCCTGGTGGTTGTATAGGCGGTGGTGGGCAACCTAAACACTTTGAAAAAGAAGTTGAGGCGCAAAAAGCACGAATACAATCACTGTATAATCGTGATAGTCAAATAAAAATAAGGGCATCGCACGAGAACCCTGAAATTATTGAACTATATAAAAATTATTTAATTAAGCCACATAGTGAGTTGGCGGTGAAGTTATTGCACACAACTTATGAAGATAAAAGTGGAGATTTGAAAGGAAAAGGAGAAAATGTTATGAAAATGATTAAATATCAATGTAAAGTTTGTGGAGAAATTTTTGAAATGGAAGATGGCAAAGTTCCAGTTTGCCCTAAATGTGGAGTTAAAGGCGAATTAAATGTTAAGATTGGCGAAAGGGAAGCGGAAAATAAGACTAATAAATACGCTGGAAGCAAAAGTGAACAAAACTTGATGAGTGCGTTTGCGGGTGAAAGTCAAGCAAGAAATAAATATACATATTTTGCATCAGTTGCAAAGAAAGAAGGTTTTGAGCAAATTGCGGAAATTTTTATGCACACTGCGGACAATGAAAAAGAGCACGCTAAAATGTGGTTTAAGGAATTGAATGGAATTGGCAACACTTTAGAAAATCTTGGAGCAGCGGCTGAAGGTGAGAATTATGAGTGGACTGATATGTATGACGGATTTGCAAAAACTGCAGAGGAAGAAGGCTTCCCTGAACTTGCTGAAAAATTTAGAGCAGTGGCTGAAATTGAAAGAAAGCATGAAGAACGATATCGTAAATTGATTAATAACATTGAAACTATGCAAGTGTTTGAAAGAAGTGAAATTAAGATTTGGGAATGTCGCAATTGTGGACATATTGTAATTGGCACAAAAGCGCCAGAGGTTTGCCCTGTATGTGCACATCCAAAAGCATACTTTGAACTTAGAGGCGAAAATTATTAAAATTAATACCAATAAAAATCTGTAAAATATTACAGATTTTTTAATAATTTATAATTAAAAAATAATTTAAAATACTATAGTATAGGATAAAAATAATATTATTTAAAATAATTAATTAATAAAAATATTTAAATAAAAAATAATTTAAATTTTATATTTAAACGAAATGTTATTTTTTTATTTTTAATAATATTTTTCGACAAATTTTTTAAAAGGTATTGATTATCTTGTCTTTTTGTGGTAAACTAACATAAAGGAATGGGGAAGGTGTGGATATGAAAAAATTAAAAAACATTTCATTAATGATACTTAGCGCTTTTATTTTTATATGCTCGGCTATTGTGTTTACTGGTTGCAAAGATGATAAAGATGATTGCCAATTATTTGTGTTTGCTACCGAAGGCGGATATGTGCAAGTAAATAATAGTGAGGATTATGTTGAATTTGGCGATGAGGGTGAAATTTTTACTTTTAAGGAAGATACAAAGGTTACATTAAAAGCCATTGCAAATGATGGATATGATTTTGTTAAATGGGAATATGCGGATGATTTGGATGAAAGGCAAGAAGACTTTTCAACTCAATCACAAATAACATTGGTGATGGATGATGACGAAATTGTTGTAAGAGCGGTGTTTGCTATAAATGGCACTGCAACATATAGTATTACATATCCAACAAATTCTACTGGATATACTATTGTGCCAGAAACAAATTATAGTACAACAGTTTTAATTGGTTCTAATTTTAAATTTAAAGTTAATTTAGATAGCGATTATTCTAATAGCGATATAACAGTTAAGATTAATGGTAATATTATAGTTGCTGACTATTATGGAGTTTATACGATTGAAAGTGTAAATCAAAACATTTCGATAACTGTTGAAGGTGTAGTGATGAATGCACCAGTGGCATCAAGTTATACAATAGTAACTTATGATACAAGAATTACTGTAGTGCCATTAAATACAACTGGTTTGGTGGTTGATGCTGGTGCAAGTTTTGTGTTTAAATTAAAATTGGCGGATGGATATCAATTTAGCGACAATGCAGTGGTAAAAGCAAATGGAGTGATTATAAACCCAATCAATAATCAATATACAATAAATTCCGTTAATGAAAATATAGAAATTAAAGTTGAAGGCATTACACAAACTGAAAAATGCACTGTAACACTTGCCGAAAGCGAATATTTTGGTATAATGCAAGTTGACGGAAGTGATTTTGATACAACAAATATTGAAGTTGAGAGGGGAGAAACCTTCCAATTTAGAATTGGAACTGCAGGAGATGTTGTGGTAAAAGCAAATACAACTACATTGACTGCAAACAATGGAATTTATAGCGTAGAAGTATTGGAAAATATTGTAATCAGTGTAGATGTGTACTACGATGTTGTAATTAGTACCAGTGATGCTTATCAAATTTTAAAAGAAGATGGCTCTAGTTTTGATACAACGACAAATAAAATATTATTAAATGATGAATTTAGGTTTAAAGTTAATCTTAAAAATCCAGAATCAGTTGAGTCGATAACTGTGAAAGCAAATAGCACAACATTAACCGATGTAAATGGAATATATAGTGTGAATGTTGTGGGAACCGTGGCGATTTCTGTACAAATTGTTGAAAAGGTGCAAAATACAACTTATCAATTTAATTTGGATTTTGATGAAGAAGATAAATTCTTGCTTGGCGATACATCAAGTGATATTCCTAGCAAAATCAGCATTACAATTTCGGAAGAAGACAAAAAGGCAAGCAGTTATAAAGCGTCAGAATTTATACTTAGTACTTCATTTGGTGAAGAAATAAGCATGAGAGATTTGGTGGCAACCATTGACGAATATCTAATAGGATTAGATGTTGGTTTTTCAGGAATGAGTTATTTTGCAATTAACGGAAGTCAATTTATTAATTTAGACATGGATACCGACACAATAACTATTGATTGGGATTTAATAGGTTCTGAAACAACATATGATTTAATAATTGTTACTTAAAAATATACAAAAAATTTGGATTTAACATCCAAATTTTTTAATTTTTTAGTTTAATAATTAATTATATTGTAACCTATTGAGAATGGTTACATGATATTAATTGTGGATTAATTAAACATTGGTTTTGTTTT
>JAFULP010000101.1 GCA_017473285.1 Clostridia bacterium | reverse complement strand
CCCAAAGGCACGTTGTGTCCTGAAACACCAACACACAGCAAACAATCATTTTAGACTCATTCTATGCTGTGCCGCGTAGCGGCTGCCTTTGTGTCGGCACAGAAACCTTATATTTCTATTTCTTTTGATATTTCTTTATTTCTTTATTTCCCGAGCGGGTCAAACCCTTTTTTCCGGTAAAATCAAAACTTTATCGCGGAGAAAACAAGCAAAAACTAAACAGTTTTTGCTGTTTGAAACTTTATTAATATATATTTATTCTTATCTCTTTAATCGTTTTTGTCCAAATGTTCATTAACAAAAGTTTGGGCAATTTTGTTGTCCAACAAGGTATTTCCCTTTTTGATTGCACCTATTCCAAATTTATCCCTAATTTTAACTACCACACTATCCATACACTTTTTAGGCTTTGCGCTATCAAACATACTTACTTGCGATAGTTCGTCACACCAATCACCAACGGTAATTCCTAACAATCTAACTCCCGTTAAATATTTAAAATTATCATAAAACAATTTAATTGCGGTTTGTGTATATATATTGGTATCTCTGCAAGGTGGATTGAGTTGACATTGCTTTTGATATACATTTAGTTGAGTGTCTTTTACCACAATTGACAAGGTTTTAGCGCATTTTAAGTCATGCTTTATCATTCGGCTTACCACACTTTCAGCAATAACTGTAAAGCCCAGTTCTATATCTTTTCGCTTGGTTAAATCTTTATAAAATGTTGTGCTGTTGCCCACGCTTTTAGGCTGTTGACTGTCGTCTAAATACGCAACAGGCTCTTCATCCAGCCCATTAGAGTTGTTGTATAACATTTCACCAACTTTGCCAAATTGCTTAATCAGCACTTCCTTGCTAAACTTTGCCAAATCGCCAATAGTGTTTACACCTAATTTAAATAACTTAAGTTTAGTTTGTCTACCCACACCAAACATATCATTCACTGGCAACCGCCATACAATATCTTTATAATTGTCGACCGTGATTTCGGTTGTGGCATCGGGCTTTTTTAAATCACTTCCAATTTTGGCAAAAGTTTTATTAAAACTCACGCCCACTGATATAGTTAGCCCAATTTCCGCCTTAACTCTCTCCCTTATCTTATTGGCAATTTCAATAGGTGAACCAAACATTTTGCTGTGCGTCACATCCAGCCAGCACTCATCTATTGAAAACACTTCTACTTGGTCGGTGTAATCAGCATATATTTTGCGCACCTTTTGCGACATTTCGTTGTACAACTTAAAATTTGGTGTGCATATCACCACATCTGGGCACAACTTTAGGGCTTGATACACCGTCACACCACATTTTATGCCAAAACTTTTAGCCTTATAGTTAGATGCTACAATTACGCCGTGCCTATCTTCTACGCTTCCGCCCACCGCCACCGCTTTGCCTTTGAGTTCTGGATTTGCAAGACATTCGCAACTAGCGTAAAAGTTATTTAAATCACAATGCAATATGTCCCGCATAATCTCTCCTTTTATAAAGCTAAACCAAAATTCTAATTTATTTTATTATATCATATTTTTGCCTAATATAAAAGAAAAAAGCATATCAAAATATGCTTTGTTAATTTTTGTTATATATAACCAAATTACAAACTATCCATTTCTTCTTGCAAAGGTTCTACATTTAATTTAATTTCTCTTATGCGGTTATCTTCAACCTTGGATAATGTAAAATTAAGTTTAACTTTGCGCTGAATAATGCTTGCATCTTCTTGCAATATATCGTCAACGGCAACATATTCAAACACATCATTTTGCTCTGGCACATCTGCAAGTTGTTCAAATATAAATCCGTCTACTTTGGTATATTGAGTTTCAGGCAAGTGTTCGATGTTTAAATATTCAAACAATTCGGCTATTTCAGTATCTGGCGCAACCTTATAGTTGTTATCATCAATTTTTATGATGTCTTCTTCGTGCACTTCGTCGTCATGTTCATCATAGATTTCACCCACAATTTGCTCAATGGCGTCTTCCATTGTAACAATACCGCTAGTGCCACCATGTTCGTCAAGAACTATTGCCATATGTTTCTTACTTTTTTGCATTTCCTTAATAATATCGTCAACCTTCATAGTTTCGGTGATATTTAAAGGCTCGCTCATCAATTGATTAATCGTCATTTGCTTGTTATCTACCATTGCAAAGAACAAATCTTTTTGGCTAAGCACACCAATAATATTATCTATAGTATCCCTATATACTGGAAGCCTTGTAAATTGAGTTTCCTTAAACACTTGTTCAATACTATCAATGGTGTCTTCTACATCCACCGCCTTTACATCTACACGTGGTATCATAATATCATATGCGGTATTTTGATTTAAGTCCAACACACCTTGAATAAGGTCGGCATCGTCACTATCAATAACGCCTTCTTCTTGCATTGTGTCAATGATGCTTTCAAGTTCGTCTTCAGTCACGGTAGGAGTTGCATCTTCCTTTTCCTTAACCACTTTGTTTTGCAATGCCAAGAATAAGAAAGTAATAGGCGTTAACACTTTCATTAGGAAAAACAATATCCCCGAAAATCTCAAAGCCATCTTTTCGCCATTCATTTTGCCCACTGCTTTAGGTAAAATTTCACCAAAAATAAGCACTATAATAGTCATAATAACAGTATTTAGCACATTGGCAAGAGTTGGGTTTTTAATCAAGTTTGAAAATAAATACGCACATATAGTGGTACATGCAATATTAACAAGATTGTTACCAACCAAAATGGTAGTCAATGTCTTTTTATAGTTTTCGCTTATATACACCGCCTTTCGTGCACCCTTGACTTTATTTTCTGCCAAGGTCCTAAAACGCAGATTAGAAACTGTTGTAAAAGCAGTTTCCGAGCACGAAAAGAATGCTGAGCAACATAACAGCAAAACTATTGATAATAATAATGCGATGTTGGTCGCCATATTAGTCGCCAACATCGTCGGTAAGTACGGGTCCATTTAAAACTCCTAAAATAATATATTAATTTTTCTATTCATATATGATAGCACACTTTTTGCTATTTGTAAAGATATTTATCAAAAATGTTAATTTGACGCTATTTTGTTCGATAATAATGCTAAAAACATATCAAAAAAAGACCTTAAGAAAATCTTAAAGCCCTTTTAATTTTATGCAATTATTATATTTTCCTTGCCTAGCATTGTTTCAAGTTCGTACTTAAGCGATTGGCGTATTTCAACCTTTTGTGGCAGTTTATATTTTGCCCCAGTGGTAATGTCTTTTACAAACACATCACTGCTTCCAGCATATTGATTTAATAGTCCACACACTTGACTATGTATCTCCTTATTAGATACATCATATATTAAGCATAGTCTTAATGGTTTGACTTGCTCTACTGGCTCGGCTTGTATTGTTTCGGCTTGTTGTTCGTCAGTTTCAAGCGTCATACTTTCAATATGCTCAACCGTAACACTTGGGTTTGAGCCTTCACGCATTGATATCCTGCCCTTGATGGCCACAATTGCTTCTTCTTGCAATACATCCTTATATTTTTCATATACTTTAGGGAACAACACTACATCAATTGCACCAAGCATATCTTCAATGGTAGCAAATGCCATTTTTTGACCACTTTTGGTTAAATGTGGTCTTGTGGCGATAATAACTCCACCACAAGTAACACTATCGCCATCCTTTAGCCCAGTATCATTTAATTGTTCGTCACTGTAAGCCGATTGAGTGTCGCCCATTTCTTCATCATCATTTCCTGCAGACAACATTGAACTATTTAAACTAAACGCTTGAATACGATTAGAATAGGCATCCAGTGGATGACCTGAAAGATACACACCCGCAATTTCCTTTTCAATGTGTAATTTTACCTTTGGTATATATTCGTTAATATCTGGATAATCAAGGTCATCTATGCCTTCATTTTCGCTTAACAAACTACCAAACATATCAATTTGACCGCTCATCGCACGCTTTTTGGCATCAAGTGCTCTTGCGATTGCAATTGTGTACACACTCATCAACTGGCTACGAGTGCGACCAAAGCAATCAAATGCGCCCGCTTGAATTAAACTTTCCACGCATCGCTTGTTTAATGCCTGACCATCAACACGATTTACAAAATCCATAAGGTCCTTAAAGTCACCACCACGCTTGCGTTCGGCAATAATTTCTTCAACTACACTTACGCCCACATTTTTAAGTGCCGCAATACCAAAGCGAATACTTTTACCGTCGGTTGAAAAATATGTTTCACTTTTATTAATATCAGGTGGCAACACTTCAATTTTCTTTTGCTTAGCATATGCCACATAAAATTTAATCTTATCAATATTGGTAATACGATTGTTTAAGATTGAAGTAATAAATTCAGGCATATAATAGGTTTTTAAATACGCTGTTTGATAGGTTATTAGCGAGTATGCTGCTGCGTGCGATTTGTTAAAGGCGTATGCCGCAAACGCTTCCATTTCCTTCCAAATCTTTTCAGCAACATCTAGCGGAACGCCACGCTTTAATGCCCCATCAATTTCGGCTACAAACTTTTCGCCTTCTTGATGAGCAGGTTCGCCGTATATAAACTTGCCTTTCATTTTTTGCATTTCTTCAAGTTTTTTCTTACCCATTGCACGACGCACCATGTCCGCTTGACCAAGTGTAAATCCGCCCATTTCTTGACATATTTTCATCACTTGTTCTTGATATACAATACATCCATAAGTAACCTTTAATATTGGCTCAAGTATTGGGTGGTCATAAGTTGTGTCTTCAGGGTGGTGCTTGTTGTGCACATATCTAGGAATACTATCCATAGGGCCTGGTCGATACAACGACACCGCCGCAATAATATCTTCAAGACAAGTTGGTTGCAACTCTCTCATAAAGCTTTGGAAACCGCCACTTTCGATTTGGAATATACCTTCCGTATCGCCAGTTGAAATTAATTTATATACATTTTCATCATCGTAAGTACACTTATTAAAGTCAATTTCAACACTATGATTTTTCTTTACATAGCCTTGGCACATCTTAATATCGCTTAAGTTTCTAAGCCCCAAAAAGTCCATTTTTAAGTGACCCAAGTGCTCCATTTCAGCGCCTTCGTATTGGGTAGTAATATCATCACCGTTACGGGCAAGCGGTACATGCTTATCCAAAATATCCGCACCAATAATAACCCCACAAGCGTGGGTAGATGTTTGGCGTGGGAAGTCTTCCAGTTTTACAGCAATATCAACCACCTTTTTAACTTCTTCATCTTCGTTATATAAATCTACCAATTCTTGCACAATGTACTCTGGCTTAGCCTTAGGGTCAAATCCAAAACATTTAGGCAAAATTGGAGATTTTAATTTAGGAATATTTTTTGTAACTTTATCCAATTTTGAATATGGCACACGCATTACACGACCAACGTCTTTAATCACGTTCTTTGCCGCCATTGTGCCAAATGTAATAATACGTGCAATACGATTTTCACCATATTTACGCTTAACATAGTCAATAACTTCTTCACGCCTTACATCTTCAAAGTCAATATCAAAGTCGGGCGCAGTTACACGCTCGCTATGCAAAAAGCGTTCAAACAGCAAATCGTATCTTAACGGGTCTATGCTAGTAATACCAATTGTATATGCAATCAAACTTCCCGCACCCGAGCCACGACCGGGACCTACCGATATTCCCATTTTTCGTGCCGCATTAATATAATCCCACACAATCAAAAAGTATTCAATAAAGCCTTGGCGCTCAATAACCGCCATTTCACTTTCAACACGAGCATCAATTTCAGGTGTGCGCCCGCCATATTTTTTTATAATGCCTTCATTGATTAGGTTCATTAAATAATCTTTAGGGTTAGAACCATCTTCTGGCACATATCTTGGGAATAAATAATGCCCATAGGTAAACCCATAATTACATTTTTCGGCTACTTCCAATGTATTATCTAGTGCTTCCAAATCATCTGGGAAAACGCTTGTCATTTCATCGTATGATTTAAAATAAAATTCATCATTTTCAAATTTCATACGATTAGGGTCATCATATGTCTTTTGCATTGCCACACACATAGCAATATCTTGCATTTCAGCGTCTTCTTTCTTTACATAATGTACATCGTTAGTAATAACTGTTTTGATATTATACTTTTTAGAATACTCTTTAAGGTATGGCAAAACGGTTAACTGATCGGCAAGCCCGTGGTTTTGAAGTTCGATATAAAAGTCTTCGCCAAACACATCTTTAAACCACTGCACCAACCTTTCCGCTTCATCAAAATCGCCGTGCAATATGGCTTGTGGAATATCGCCCGCCAAACACGCACTTAAACACACCAATCCCTCGCTATATTCTTTAAGAGTTTTAAGGTCAATTCTTGGCTTATAATAAAATCCATCACGATAAGCAATAGCGTTAAGTTTGGAAATATTTTTATACCCTTGTTCGTTTTTAACCAACAACACAAGGTGATTAAGTTTAGT
>JAFULP010000100.1 GCA_017473285.1 Clostridia bacterium | reverse complement strand
TTTTTTTATTTTAATTTCTTTATGATAAGCATTATAAATATTTTGTGCTACAGTTGAAGAAATTCCTTTGGTGTTTTCTAATTCTTCTAAGGTCGCATTTTTAATATTTTCAAGTGTGCGGAATTTACTAAGTAGTATTTTGCGTGTAACTGGTCCAACACCCTCAATTGCTTGCAAACCTCCCTTATACATTCCTTTACTTCGCAACTGCCTATTGTATGTGATTGCAAAGCGATGCGCTTCATCACGAACCAACTGCAATAACCTTAGCGAGTAACTTCCTCGAGCCAAAAATATTGAATTGCTTTGATGTGGGATAAACACTTCCTCGAGTCGCTCAGCCAAACTAATTATATCATTTTTGTAATTAAATTGTTCAATCACTTCCATTGCACTAGATAGTTGACCTTTACCACCGTCAATAACAATCAAATCTGGCATACTACTAAAACTAATATCGTCACTGTTTAATTCTTTCATTCGGCGAGTAAGCACTTCTTTCATACTGGCAAAGTCATCAATAAAATCCACCGTCTTAATTTTAAATTTACGATAATGTTGGGTTGCCTTTTCGCCATTAATTAATACCGACATCGACGCAACCGTGTATTCACCGAAAGTATTAGATATATCATAACACTCTATGCGCTTAGGTTCACGGCTAAGCCCAAGTTCTTTTTGCAATTGCTTTACCGCACCTATGGATGTGTTAATTTTCTTTTTAGTGTTTTCCACATTTTTTTCAAGATGCAAACAAGCATTTTGCTCAGCCATTTTTAGCAGTTTCATTTTGTCTGTATTTGTGCTAGGTTGAGTAATCACCACTTTCTTTTTATGCTTTTGCTCGATATATTGCTTCACAGTGTCCAACCCTTGAATATCGGTAGGCAAGATAATTTCGTCACAATTATACGCATGAGTCGTATAGTATTGCACCAAAAATTGTTGATAAGCTTCGTCCTTTTCAACAAAATTTAAAATATCATACGATTGAACGCCTTGCACCTTTCCGCCACGGATTACAACCACGCACATTGCGCTAAGTTCGCCATTTGTACACATATTAAACACATCAAGGTCAATTTCCTGCCTTAGTTGCATTACTACACGGTCTTTTAAGCGGTCAAGCATCTTAATTTTTTCACGCAACACAAGTGCGGTTTCAAAGTTTTCCGCCTTAGCGCTCACTTCCATTTTGTTAAGTAAAATTTGCTTGATTTCCTTTGTGTCCCCACGCAAAAATTTGATTGCCGAGTTTACCGCATTGTGATATTCTTCCTTGCTTATTTTTTTAGCACATGGCGCACTGCATAGGTGCATTTCGTGATACAAGCATGACTTTTTAACTTTGCCGTTTTCGGTTAAGGCTTGACCACACTTCCTAACTGGATATGCATAATTGATGATATCTAAAATATCTTTTGCACTAATGCCCGCAAAATATGGTCCAAAAAACTTGTCCTTAGTGTTAATCTTTCTGGTTATCTCAAATTTTGGATAATCTTCACGCAAGTTTACTTTGATATACGCAAATGCCTTGCCGTCTTTTAGCAATATATTGTAAAAAGGTTGATACTTTTTAATCAAATTGCTTTCAAGCGCTAACGCATCATACTCACTTGCAACAATGAAAAAATCAAAGTCAACCACATTGCTTACCATTGCTTGCACTTTTGGAATTTCTTGCTTGCGTAAAAAATATTGACTTACCCTCTTCTTTAAATTTTTTGCCTTGCCTACATAGATTACATTGCCGTATTTATCTTTCATTAAGTATACGCCTGGGTTGGTTGGCAAGTTTTTAATTTTTTCTTGTAACAACTCCATAATTATATTATATCACATAAATTGTGTTTTGAAAATATTTTTAGTTTTAAATTTAATAATATATTTCAAAAATGTTTGTATTCTGCCATCTTGTATAATGTATTTTTAAATTTTGTTTATTAAATTTAATTATTTTTAAATCTATTTAAATTAAATTCTTATTTTAAAAATCACTTAAATTAAATCAATATTTTAAATTTTATTGAAATCATTTAAATTATTTGCTAATATATGTTTAAGGAGAAACTATGCCAGATAATATTGTAGACCAACTAATTGAATTAGGTCTTATTAGCCAAGATGATATTAACCACTATATTGAAAATGCAAAAACTAAATCAACACCTTTAATTAAACAAGAAATTTCAACTTTAAATGGCTTAGAACATAACAGCCCTATTAACAAAAAAGGTGCTACATATAGTACCATTATTGATGGGATATTAATACAATTTGATGAGCGAGATTTAGTGGATGGCAAATACATCACACCACCAGATGTCACCGTTATTGGTAAAGGTGCTTTTAAGGGGTGTAAAAATTTAAATGAAGTGGTTATCTCAAAAGGTGTCACCACCATTGAAGATAGTGCTTTTGCTTTTTGTTCCAATCTTCAAGCGATTATAATTCCAAACACTGTAACCCAAATAGGCTCTGCCACATTTTTTGGTTGCACCAGTTTAACATCTATTGCAATTCCTAGCAAAGTAGTTGAACTTCCACAATTTTTGTTTATGGGTTGCACCAGTTTGCATGAAATAAAACTGCCTAAAAAGTTGTTTAGCGTTGCGCTTAGCGCCTTTTGGCTATGCGATAATATAACCGATATTAATTTACCCGATCCTTTCCAAAAATCTTGGAACAGCGGGCTATATAAATGCCCTAATAGCCTACAACAAGAAATATTTAATAAAATTTAATACAACCAAAAACCCGCCTAAATTAATAGGTGGGTTTTGTTAATTTATTATAGTGATGGAAGTGTTCCACTCGTGTGCTTACACCAATAATAACCACAATAATTGGTTACCAAATTTGTAGCATTAGTACTGCTACTACTCGATACATCCTGATAGGTTGTAGAGTCTTCTGGCACATAATCTGTTGATTTGACATACCAAGTTGTTTTACTTGTATCTTCAAAGACTACACTTGTTAACTTACTACAACCTTTGAAGGCATTGATACCTATTATAGTTACACTAGATGGTATAGTAATACTGGTTAATCCACTACATTCGTAGAAAGCACCTTGGTCTATACTTGTTAAACTAGTACATCCACTTAAATTTAGACTTGTTAAGCCACTACATGAAACGAAAGCATCAAGGCCTATACTTGTTAAACTAATACATCCGCTTAAATCTATACTTAGTAAGCCACTACATACACCGAAAGCACCAGAGTCTATACTTGTTAAACTAGTACAATCCCTTAAGTCTACATTTTCTAATGCTGTACATTGAAAGAAAGCATAAAGTCCTATCTTGGTTATAGTCCTTGGTAGTGTTATACTAGTTAACGTGGATTTGATTGGAGAAAATACACCATTTGATCTACTAGTTCCATCTGCTATATAAGTTACATCGTGTGTTCCATTAGTCCCATCATTATATGTTTCTGGCACTATTATTTTAGCGGTATCACTAAGTTCACTAGCATCCCCTTTCTGTACATAATATGTTTGATTGGTGCTATCCCAACCTATCCAACTAGATGTTAGATTTCCTTCAGTTGTTAAGTTACCCCCCCCGTGGTGGTTATGGCCACCTTAAACTGCAAACTGTCGTTATAATTACTAACTGAGGAATCTTTCCTATATTTTACATAAATATAACTTGTGCCAGTAGGTATGTCGTATGTAAGCGTTTGGGTTGAAGCGCTTGAACTTCCTTTAAAACTTTTATACACATTACTACTATCTTCTGTATATGAAGCCGTTAATGTCGTGTTCAAATTACTAAATATACCAAAGTCATAATCACTTTCAGCGTAATTAATTACTGTAAATGTTACCGTCGCAGATGCTGTTAAATTAAATGTTACTTTGCACAATGAATATGAATAACTTACGCCATTATTTTGACTTTCCCAATATCCAGATGAATTTAATTCAAATCCATAGTTACCCGAATCACTTGTGTTTTCTACCGTATATGGGTCAACAAATTTTGCATACAAGATTTGACCTTGTGACCTAAATGGGAAAGTGACTGCTGTTGAATATGATGAATCTGAATACCAACCCATAAAGTTTTTATTTGTCACTGTTGGTGTTTCAGGTTCTTCTATTAATGCATTCTTAAATATTATCTCTGTTGTTGTTTCACCATTGGCTACATACTTCATTAATCCCGCTTTGCCATAATTCCAAGATACATTGGCAGTATATGTGGTTGGCAATGTAGTGTCTACTACATTTAATATTATGTATACATAGATGCCACTACCTGCTTCCATACTTGCTATATCTAGGCTATCTAGTTGGGTTAGGCTTAATGGGTCGGCA
>JAFULP010000099.1 GCA_017473285.1 Clostridia bacterium | reverse complement strand
TTCTGTCTGCAAAATCGGTTAAATTATTTTTAACATTTTCAAGTTCGTGGCGTTGATTTAACAAAATGTTGTTGATAGCATTGTTGGTGTTCATAAGCGTGCTATTTAAACTATCCATCAACATTTTGTTATTACTACTCATTTGTGATTGCATATTTTCAAATTCACGGTAAACATCTTGCCCGCCAAGATTTGAGTTTTTTATTTTACCTATTTTCACACACACTATCACACTTGTCAAACAAGACACCAGTGCCACAGCGATACATATTACGATGTATATCATATTTACCTACCTATAATTGTATTTTTTGTTTAGTTATATTATACCTTGGAAAAATATTATTTGCAAATAATTTATTAAAAAATAAATAAAAATATAGGCCTCTTTTACAAAAATCAACAAATTTTTTAATTTTTGTGAAAAATATGTTAAATTTTACTTAATTAAAATATATTTAAATATTTTTACGCTTGAACGCTCAAATAGTTTCTTAATTTTATTATATTATTTTTATTATAAGACAAAATATATATGTACGCTAAAATCATTACCATGTAAAATTTATACAAATTTTTGCATAATTTTTGGCAAATTTTAATTTTGTTGATAAAATTGTATTTACAAAAGTCAAAAAAAATATTATAATAATGTAAAGGTATTTTATGTATAATGTCATTGTTAATCCTACAGCGGGAAAGAATAAAGCATCTAAAGTAATTAAAAAAGTTTCCAAATATCTTAAAAGCCAAAATGTAGAATTTTTGGTGTATTTTTCCGAGACCGCTGAAGACATTAATAATGTAACCAAAAAATTGTGTAAAGACGGTGAAAAAGAGTTTATTATTGTTGGCGGTGACGGCACTTTAAATCATTTTGTCAACGGTTTAGTTGACCCATCTAAAACCAATTTTGGCATCATCCCTGCGGGTAAGCATAATCATTTTGCAAGATATTTAGGCATTCCTAAAAAGCCAATTGATGCCATCAAAAACATATTGGAACACCCAACTATGAAAGTTGATTATCTAAAGTGCAATCAATACCGTGCATTAAACTTAATTTCGTGCGGGGTTATGGAAATTGCTGAAAATAAGTTTTTAACACAAAGTCAGGACTCAAAATTATCACGAAAAGCCATTTTGAAAAACACAATCAATGCTTTTGAAGGATTACAATTTAGTATTGATGCCGACAATTTAAAGCATAAGGACAAATTATACACTTCTTGCGCCGTATGTAATGGCGGATTTTATGGAGATAATATATATGTTAGCCCGCTTAGCAATATGCATGATGGACTTGCCAATGTTGTAACTATTGACTACAGCGAAAATAAAAAGATTAAAAAAGATTATTTTGAAGCAAAACAAGGCAAACATATATACAAAAATCCAACATCAAATTCTTGGTCACGTTATTTTAATATTAAAAGCAAAAGTCCGTTTGACACTATGATTGATGGCGAAATATATCAATTTGACACATTGGAAATAAATGTAATTGCCAAAGGATTAAATATTTATAATAAAAGATAAAAAACAACTCCTACAATGAGGTGAACCCAAAAAGTTGAACATTTTTGAATATACACTTCACAATTAGGAGTTGTTTTTATATAATATTTTGCTTTACTCTTAATTTAAAACAAATTAGTTATTCCGCAATCACTTTAATAAAGTTCTTTTTGCCCTTTTTAAATAATACGCCGTCTAATAGTTCTTGCTTTGAAATTGTATCAAAAGCATTGGTGATTGTTTCGTTGTTTTTAGATATACCCTTTTGCTCAATCAATCTGCGACCTTCGCCTTTTGATTTAACAAATTCAACTTGAACAAGCAAATCAAGGATTGATGTAGCATCCGCCACTTCGTCAACTTTTAGTGTAACTGTTGGAGCATTATCTAAGTTTTGAGAACCATTAAACAAGTTTTCACTCATATTTTGAGCATCAATTGCATCTTGCTCGCTACGAATAAATTTAGTAATCTCATACGCCATGCGCTTTTTAGCACTTACAATATCAGTGGAAATCAATTCCCTAACTTCAGTCATAGGAACATCGGTGAATATAGCAAACATCATTTCTACGCAAGCGTCTGGAGTTTGATATACGCCTTGATAAAAGTCGTAGGCAGAAATTTTTTCGTTATCAATCCAAATAGCGCCCTTTTCGGTTTTGCCCATCTTTTTGCCTTCTGGGGTAAGCAATAGCGGATTAGTAACGCCCACCATTGTACGATTGCCATTATCAATAAAATTCATTTTGCGACCAAGTTCGGCACCTGCCACAATGTTTCCCCATTGGTCTGCTCCGCCCCATTGAACAGAACATCCTAGTTCTTTATTTAAGTACAAGAAGTCGTATGCTTGCATCAACATATAACCCATTTCAAAGAATGTAAGCCCGCCCTCTTCCATACGCTTAGCATATATTTCGTTAGAAATCATCTTATTTACATTAAAATGCACGCCAACATCACGCATAAAACTTACATAATCATAACCCTTAAACCAGTCAGCATTGTTTACAATAATCGCTGGATTTTCGCCGTCAAACTTTAAAAATTTGCTATATCCACGCTTGATGCTTTCAATATTGTGCGCAAGTTGTTCTTGGGTTAGCATTTTACGCATTTCAGTTTTGCCACTAGGGTCGCCAATGGCAGCGGTAGCCCCACCCACAAGAATAACCACTTTGTGCCCCGCTTGTTGAAGTCGGCGCATAATGCACGCTGGCACACAATGACCAATATGCAAACTATCCGCTGTAGGGTCAGTGCCCGTATATATCGTTATAGGTTCTCCGTTTAGTAGTTCTTTTAATTTTTGTTCGTCAGTAGATTGGTAAATCAATCCTCTATCTTTTAGTAATTCATATAATTTCATATTTTTCCCTTTTAAGTCGTTTGTTAATTAAGTATTATTGTCGCTATATAAACGCCACTAGCATCGTCAATTTCCACAACATATTGATTTTTCATATCTAGGTCAGCAATCATATTAGATGTAGCCGAACTATCATCTTCCTTATCATATTTGTTTTCCCATAAATTGTCAACTATTTTTTGAACCGCTTTGCCGTCAACAATATATTTTTCCATCATTTTGTCAGCGTAATTATATATAGTCTTGGCAACTGTGGTTTGGTCTTGAATTATAGGTGATATTTTAGTATTAATAAACGGTATAACCGTAAGCAATGTAAGCACTATTGCAAATACAAAAACTATTATCAAGCCTTTTAATGCACCAAACGCAAATCCCGCTATCCTGTTGGCAATGCCAAATACTTTAATTCGTGTAATATTTTCAAACAGTCTTGAAGCCAACGATAATATAATTTTAATAGCAATAAATAGCAAGATGCCCGCAATTATCGACATTATTATTGATGCAAATGCACCACTGACAATATCCGCCACCGTTGTTCCTTGAATTTCACTTGCACTTAAAGGCTCAAGCACATACGACATCAATTTTTTCAAAAATCCATTAGTATCAGATGGGATGCTATTAATTATATCTTTGCCAGACACATCCTCAGGAATGATTTCGCTATAAAAACTGCCCATGCCCGCTATAGATTTACACAACTTGCCCGCAATTAAACCTGTAAAGTCGTAGATTTTGTTTATCAAACCCGCCAAATGTCTAGCGCCTATAATACTGATGATTATTACAACAAGTGTAGAAACCATCGATAGCACCGACTTAAAGAAACCTTTGCGCAAGCCAACAAGTGCAAGTATTGCCACCAATGCTATAATTACAACATCAATAACAATGCCTGAAACTGACGAAACGGATAGCAACATATCTACTCCTTTTAAATGGTTTATTGCCATATATCTATATTTTATTATTTTAATTTTAACATATTACACTTTAAAAGTAAACTTCGTAAAGCAATTTAACAAATTTTTACTTTATTTTTTAAATACCTTCAATATTTTTATAATTAAAATTCATATTTGGTTAAAGTAAGCAAATAATATTTAAATATGAGAAAAATAATATTAAAAAATGATTGTGAATTTGGTAAATTTGTGTTAAAATACTTTCATTATATTAAAGAGGTGAAATATGGTTGCTAAAAAGAATAATAACAAACGCACCTTGTTAGTAATACTTTCGGTATTGCTGTTAGTTGTATTAATATATAGTATATATGCTGTTAACAAAACTGATAAGCGTATTGACTATACAAAGTTTACCGAAATGGTGCAAAATGAACAAGTTAGTGAAGTATACATTAATGATTATATTATTTATATTAAAACATCGGATAGTAAAATCAAAGAAGAGGACTTCCCTAGCAAATACGACTATTATTGTTCATATATGAATAATGAAGTAGTTATCACATTTATTGAAGAGTACAATCAATCACTTTGGGTTGAGCCCGTGGTTGATGGCACTACTGGTGAAATAGTTGAAGCCGGTTATTACAAGGACGGATACATCAAATATGACGGAAAGTGGGATACTGGTTCTTGGATAGAAACAGCATTACCTTGGATTAGTTTGGTAATCTTGATTGTTTTGGGCTTTGTTATATACCGCTCAATGTCTGGTGGCGGAAACAAAGGATTTTCATTTAGCCGTAGTAAAGCGAAACTAGTAGTATCGTCAAAGATTAGATTTAGTGATGTTGCTGGTGCGGAAGAAGAAAAGCAAGAGTTGGAAGAACTTGTACAATTTTTGAAAAATCCACAACAATTTACCGACCTTGGCGCAAGAATACCTAAAGGCGTGCTTCTTGTAGGACCTCCAGGGACAGGTAAAACCTTACTTGCAAAAGCAGTTGCTGGCGAAGCAAAAGTTCCATTCTTCTCAATTTCTGGTTCTGACTTCGTTGAATTATATGTAGGTGTAGGTGCATCTCGTGTAAGAGATTTGTTTGCTCAAGCAAAAAGCAATGCTCCTTGCCTAGTGTTTATTGACGAAATTGACGCCGTTGGTCGTCAGCGTGGTGCTGGTATGGGTGGCGGAAATGATGAAAGAGAGCAAACCTTAAACCAATTGTTAGTTGAAATGGATGGTTTTGAAACCAATAGTGGTGTAATTATACTTGCCGCTACTAACCGTGCAGACATTCTTGACCCAGCGCTTACAAGACCGGGTAGATTTGACCGTCAAGTGTATGTTAATGTGCCAGATGTTAAAGGCCGTGAAGATATTATAAAGATACATTCTCGCAACAAACCTTTATCTGATGATGTTGATGTTAAGCGCATAGCAAGGCTTACAAGCGGATTTGCTGGTGCAGACATTGAAAATATGCTTAACGAAGCCGCTTTACTCGCCGCTCGTGATAAGCGTGTGAAAATTACAATGGTAGATATTCAAGAAGGTATCAACAAAGTATTGATGGGACCTAAAAAGAAATCTCGTTTGGTTACCGAAGACGACAAAAAGATTACTGCAATCCACGAAAGTGGCCATGCAATTATTGCCCATGCACTTCCTAACTGTGACTCTGTACAAGAAATTTCTATTATCCCACGTGGCCACGCTGGCGGGTATACTTTAACTCTTGATGAACAAGACCGCACTCATATGACTAAGCAAAAATTGTTGGACACAATCACTATGATGCTTGGAGGTCGTGCTGCCGAAGAGATTATGCTTAATGATATCACAACAGGCGCATCAAATGATATAGAGCGTGCCACAAAAATTGCAAGACGCATGGTTGCCGAATGGGGCATGAGTGAAAGGTTTGGTTTGGTAAGTTATGGCGAAGGTAATCAAATATTTGTAGGTCGTGATTATCAACAAACAAAAGGTTATAGCGAAGATATTGCATCAAGTATCGACGAAGAAACTAAAAAGATTATCGACGAAGCACATAATTGTGCAATTGCAATATTAAGCGAAAAGAAAGGTTTGATTGAAAATCTACAACAAATATTGCTTGATAAAGAAACTATTTATCACGAAGAATTTAAACTATTATATAACGGAATGAGCGTTGAAGAAGTTACTAAAATAATGACCGAAAACGAATTGGCTAAACAAAAATATCAAGAAGAAGCAAGAAAATCGGCTTTAGAAGAACGCAAAAATAAAGAAATTAATTCATTGCTTGAAACCGCTGAAGCATCATTGCGTGTTGGTTTGATTTCGGAAAAGGACTTGGAAAACATTAAACAAGAACTTGCCAAAAAGCAAGACTCTAAGCAAAGTGAACAAGCAAAGGCATCCAGCGAAAAAACTCCATTGCCTTCTAATAGCGATGAAAACAAAAATTTAGAAGATAAACCAGTGGACAACAATGACAAAAAAGACTAAAATTTTAATTGCCACTATACTTATAATAGTAACTTTTACCACTATAAGTTTAGTGGCTTTATCTTTAGCCAAAGTATCACATTGCATGGATATCAACGCCCCTTCGCAAATTGTTGTGTATTATAATAAGTCATCAACCAACATTGTATTTGAGCCCAATGATGAAGAATATAAATCAATTTATTCGTCAATCAAAAAGGCTTACAAACAGCCTATGCTGAAAGCGCTTGTTGATAATAAACTATTTAAAGATGTAAAAATTATTGAAAATGATAATTCGCCAATTAATTTCAAAGGCATTAAAATAAGCTTTGTGTATAACACACCTCAAGTTGTTAAATACAAAAGTAAACTTTACAATCATAACGGCGAAAATTATTGGTACGGAAAATTAATATTTGATATAACTCAAGATGACGCTTATCAATATAATACTGTTGCAATAATTCCACCAGAAAATTCCAATATGTATGTATCAGCATATAGTTATTCATTATATTATAGTGGTTATTGCAACTTTAACAGTGTTTACAACAATGCTTTACAATTATTTAATTAAACAAACCCACAGAATGTTTAAGGTGTATCCAAAGGTTTAACACTTTTGAAGACCCATTTCAGTTCTGTGGTTTTTTATTTATTAATTTAAGTAAAAAAATCACGAGTATAACCCGTGATTTTTGTTTATTTATTAAAATTATTTTTGAGCATAAATTCTTGCAAGTTTAACAATTGCGCTAATGATTGAAATTATCAAGAAGATAATTAAACCAATACCAACTTTTGCAATTAGGCTTAATAGCACCGCACATACAATAAAGTTAATAATAAATGTGAACATATATAATACTTTTTCAACAATATTAACTATTTCATTTTCAGTATCCAAACGGATTGATAAAATGCAGTCAATAACAATTGCGACAACATACGCTACCATTAACACTTGGAATGCACGAGAATATGCTCCTGATTTTAGCACTAATTCCCAACCCAAAATTTCAGCATCCCCACCTTGGAATGCAAAACAAAATGAAATAATAGTAATCAAACTAAATAACCCAATCATTAAGTTTAAATCTTGGTTAAGTGTTATACCCTTTTTCTCAACCTTTTCTACAGGCTTTGTTTCAACTTTAGGTTGAACCACTTCTACCTTTTCCACTTTTGCAACATCTTGCTTTACTGTTTTAGGTGCAACTTTTTTAGTAGTTGTTTTAGCACCTACTACTTTTTCAGCCTTAGCAGTTGATTTTACTGGTTTTTTAACCGCTTTCTTTTCCATAATAAATCCCCCTTTATTATTTTTAGTGTAACGCACAACAAGTTATAAAGTCAATCAATTTTTAAATTTTATTAAAAACAATTTAAATAATTTTTATTATTAATCGTTTAACATAGTTTAAAACACCATTAAACAATAAAAAAACCACAAACTTGGTTTGTGGAATTTTTATTACAATTAATTTTCGCTATAGTTAACTTTGATTCCAGGTCCCATTGTTGAAGCAACATATACGCTCTTCAAATAAGTACCCTTAGCGCTTGAAGGCTTAGCCTTAATGATAGCGCCCATAACTGCACGAAGGTTAGTTTCAAGACGGTCTGCGCCGAAACTTGCCTTACCAATAATAACATGGACATTATTGTTTTTGTCAAGACGGTATTCAACTTTACCAGCCTTAACATCCTTGATAGCCTTAGTAACATCAGTTGTAACTGTGCCACTCTTAGGGTTTGGCATCAAACCTTTTGGTCCTAGAATTCTTGCACAACGACCAATAGCACCCATCATATCAGGTGTAGTGATACATACATCAAAGTCTAACCAGTTTTCAGTCATAATCTTTTTGATAATGTCGTCATCACCAACAACATCAGCGCCAGCGGCTTTAGCTTCTTCAGCCTTATCGCCCTTAGCAATAACTAAAACTTTAACACTTCTACCAGTACCTTCTGGCAATACTACTACGCCACGAACTTGTTGGTCAGCATTACGACCATCAACACCAAGACGCACATGTAGTTCAATACTTTCATCAAATTTTGCCTTAGCTGTATCAACAACCAACTTCATTGCTTCTTCTGCTGAATAGGCTTTAGTTTTGTCGATAAGCTTAGCACTTTCAATATATCTCTTACTCATACTAATCCTCCACTACTTCTACGCCCATACTGCGTGCTGTACCAGCAACCATGCTCATAGCTGATTCAATAGTGCTAGCATTTAAGTCAGGCATTTTGATTTCTGCAATTTTACGGATTTGAGACTTAGTTAATTTAGCAACCTTATCTTTGTTAGGCTTTCCGCTGCCCTTTTCAATTCCTGCT
>JAFULP010000098.1 GCA_017473285.1 Clostridia bacterium | reverse complement strand
GAGCACAATTGACCACAACTGAAATGATGGAAAAGCTGGATCTTGTTATGAAACAGAATGAAGAGCTTAAAGCTGAAGTTTCAGAGCTTAAGCAAAAGCTTGCTGCTAAATAATGAAGAAAGTTAAAACTTATCAGCTTTATACAGAAACAGTTGTTAATGGCTCTGTTGTTGGTGAATATAAAACGTTCACAGAAAAACAATTTAAAAAAATGTTGAAAAGTGAACAAAAAAGTCATCGCAAAGAGCTAAAAAGTCATCACAAAGTTGTCAAAAAATTAAAGAAGTGATTAGTTTCACTTCTTTTTTTTCTGGGGTTGGGTATTGAAAAGTTGCGAATTTTGACTTATAATTGCCTTTAGAGGTGAGAAAATGAGAGGTGTTAACTTTACAGCTTATCAGAAAAGAAAAGCGCTTAAACTATGGCTAGAAGAGAAAATGCCAACACAAAAGGTTTGTATGAAGTGCAAATGCACAGAGAGAAGTTTGTGGAGATGGAAAGCTTTGTATGATGGCACGCTTGAGAGTTTAGAGCCACAATCTTGCAGGCCAAAAACTCCCCATCCAAATTCACACACAAAAGAGGAAGTTGAACAGATCGAAAAGCTTGTTAAAAAGAAGCCCTTTCTTTCATACAATGAAATGTATGGTATAATGAGGCAAAAACACGCTTATAGCAGAACTTATTGTGGATTTTATAGATACATAGTTAAAAACAAATTAAGGCCACAAAAAGAGCTTGAGAAGTATGTTCCCAAGAAATATGACACGCCAGAGATGCTGGGTTATAAGTGGCAAATGGACGTTAAGTATGTTCCAGTAACCTGCTATAAAGGTGAAGTTATCCACTATGATGATAACAAATTCTATCAATACACAATGATAGATGAAGCCACACGTGAGAGATTTCTGTTCCCATACAAAGAGCACAACGTTAGTTCAACGTTGGATTTTGTCAAACGTGCAATTGTTTATTTTGGCTATGCGCCAGAAAGAATTCAAACAGACAATGGAGCAGAATTCACCAATATTAAAAAGCCAGGCCAAAAGGATCCTAAAAAACACGCTTTAGACATTATGCTTGAGAAGCTAGGCATCAGACACCAGCTTATAAGGGCCTACACGCCACGTTTGAATGGCAAAGTGGAACGTTCACACAGAAGCGACCAGGAAAGCTTCTATAACTATTTAAAATTCAAAACATTGCCAGAACTTAAAAAGAAAATGATGCAGTGGAACATTCGATATAACAACAGGCCACATTCTGCCTGCACAAACAGAGAAGGAAAACACGTCTGGTGGAGCCCACTGGAAAAACGTGCAGATTTGCTTCTGCTGCTTGAAGAAAAGAAGGAAGAATATTCTGTGAAGTTTGTAAAAAAATCCAAACAACAGACAATTCGCCAGGTTTATGCAGCTTAATAAAATAAAGGTTAATAATCAAATATATTATATAATTAAATATATGGGCGGCGTTCCCCTACTAGTAGGGGATAGGTTTTTTATTGTCTTTTGTTAAATCGTTTGACTTTAGAAACAATAATGATTAGAATAGGAATGATGAAAAGAAACGTTATTCCTATTTTTTTATCTCCAAATATGCCTAAATTCTCCCCAAAACAAAGAAATTTAAAAAAATTTAAGAAAATTTAAGAAAATTTCTGAAAATCGTTTGACATTTCTCAAAAAAGTTTTAAAAAAGGGTTGACAAAGGGCTTTAGGTATGCTACAATGAACTAGCTATTTGAGTGGGCTATGGTGCAAGGTTGCATACGCTAGCTATCAGCGGTATGGTAATTTGCATTTACCACAGCACTTAATGTGTGGCCAGCCAAAAGCATTTTATTTTTGGAAAATAGCACTTTACACACGGATGCGTGTAAAAATCCTAAACTTATAGTTTAAAGGGTTTGAAAATGTAAGGGTAAATGGCTGAAAGTTGGACTAGGAGGAGAAATAAATGTCAACTAAAAAAATAAGAATTAAATTAAAGTCTTATGACCACAGTTTGTTGGACCAAGTAGTAGCCAACATCGTCGATATGGCTACAAAGTCTGGATGCAAGATTTCTGGACCAATTCCACTTCCTACTGATAGAGAAGTGGTAACAATTATTCGTGCACCGCACAAATATAAAGATTCTAGAGAACAATTTGAATCTAGAACACATAAAAGAATTATTGATGTTTACGCACCAAACGCTAAGGCAGTGGACACATTGTTGAAGATGAACTTGCCAGCAGGTGTAGGCATTGATGTAGAATTATAGGAGGCCGTTGTGAAAAAAGCAATTATAGGTAAAAAACTTGGAATGAGCCAAGTGTTTGCAAATGATGGTTCAGTTATACCTGTAACTATTATTGAAGCTGGTCCTTGTTATGTAACTCAAGTTAAGAACAAGGAAACCGATGGTTACGAAGCCGTACAAATGGCTTTCGGTGAAATCAAGGCAAAAAATGTTAACAAGTGCCAAACTGGTGCTTACAAGAAAGCAGGCGTTGAGCCAAAGCGTACAATGCAAGAATTTAAGTTGGATAACAGCACTGAATACACTTTAGGTCAAGCAATCAAATGTGATGTGTTTGCTGAAGGTGATAAGGTGGATGTGTCTGGTGTAACTAAAGGTCACGGATTTAGTGGCGTAATCAAGCGTTGGAATGCTCACCGTCTAAAAATGACTCACGGTACTGGACCTGTTCATAGAGAAGTAGGTTCAATGGGTGCAAACTCAACACCAAGTAGAGTATTTAAAAATAAGAAAATGCCTGGACAATATGGTCACGAAAATGTTACTATTCAAAACTTGACAGTTGTTCGTGTTGATGCTGAAAGAAACTTGTTATTTGTAAAGGGTGCAATTCCTGGACCTAACAATAGCATAGTTGCAGTTAAAGCATCTGTTAAGGCATAGGAAGGAGAAAAACTATGGCAAAACTTACAATATATAATATGAAGAAAGATGCTGTTGGCGATATTGAATTAAACGATAGCGTGTTCGGTGCAAGTTATAACGAACCACTTATCCACCAAGTTGTTGTAGCAATGCACAACAATGCTCGTCAAGGCACAAAGTCTACATTGACAAGAAGTGAAGTTAGAGGACATGCTAAAAAACCTTGGAGACAAAAGGGAACTGGTCGTGCTAGACAAGGTTCTACCAAAGGTCCACAATGGGTTGGTGGTGGCGTAGTGTTCGCTCCAAAGCCTCGTGACTTCTCACAAAAAATTAATAAGAAGATGAGAGATGCTGCATTTGCTAGCGCTTTCAGTCAAAAGATTGCTCAAAACGAAGTTACAATTCTTGATAAGATTGAACTAAATGAGCAAAAAACTAAAGAAGTTGCTACAATGTTAGATACATTTGGTTTGAACAAGCGTACAATCATTGTTACAGCTGAAAATGACCCAACAGTAGTAAGATGTGCAAACAACATTGAAAAGGTTACAGTTGCTGAAGCTGGACTATTAAATGTATGTGATGTTGTTGAAAACACAAACATTGTTATCACTGTTGATGCTATTAAGAAAATAGAGGAGGCTTATGTATAATATGACAGCACACGATATTATTTTAAAACCTGTGTTGACTGAAAAATCTTATGCAGGTATCCCTAACAAAGTTTATACTTTTATAGTGGCTAAAGATGCAAACAAAATTCAAATTCGCAACGCTGTTGAAGAATTATTTGAAGTTAAGGTTGCTAAAGTTAATACATTAAATTGTAAAGGCAAAATCAGAACTAGAAACACTAAGAGTGGCGTGACTGAAGGTAGCACTGGCGATTACAAAAAGGCTATTGTTTACTTAACAGACGACTCTAAGAGCATTCAGTTCTTTGATAGTTTGTCATAATTAAAGGAGAAACAAAATGGCTATAAATAAGAGAAAATCCATAACTAATGGTTCAAGAGGTTATTCTTCTGCATCTTTTGAAGAAATTACAAAAGGCGCTGAAGCTCCTAAAAGTTTGGTTGCAGTAAAGAACAAGACAGGCGGAAGAAGCCACGGTAAAATTTCTGTAAGACACATTGGTGGTGGTAACCGTCAAAAATACAGAATTATTGATTGGAAAAGAAACAAAGATGATATTGTTGCTACAGTTGATAGCATCCAATATGACCCAAACAGAACTGCTTATATTGCATTAGTAGTATACGCAGACGGCGAAAAGAGATTTATTCTTGCTCCTAACGGCTTAAAAGTTGGCGACAAGATTATGTCTGGTGTTAACGCTGAAATCGCTGTTGGTAACTCATTACCTTTAAGCGAAATCCCTCTAGGTGCAAGAATTCATAATATTGAGTTAACTCCTGGTAAGGGTGGACAAATCGTTCGTAGCGCTGGTATGTCAGCACAATTAATGGCTAAAGAAGGAAGTTATGTAACACTTCGTCTACCATCTGGTGAAATGAGAAAAGTTTTGGCTAGATGTAGAGCAACCATTGGTGAAGTTGGTAACGGTGAACACGAAATCATTTCTCTAGGTAAAGCAGGACGTAAGCGTCATATGGGCGTTAGACCTTCAGTTCGTGGTTCAGTTATGAACCCAGTTGATCACCCACACGGTGGTGGTGAAGGTAAGTCTCCAGTTGGTCACGCAGGTCCACTTACTCCTTGGGGTAAACCAGCTCTTGGTTACAAGACTAGAAAACATAAAAAAGCTTCTGACAAACTTATTGTCAAGAGAGCTAAATCAAAGTAGGAGTTTGATATATGAGTAGATCATTGAAGAAAGAACCTTTCGTTGATGCTAAGCTTATGGCTAGAATCAATGAAATGAATAAGAATAACGAAAAGAAAGTTGTAAGAACTTGGTCACGTGCTAGCACTATTTATCCTGAATTTGTAGGTCACACAATTGCAGTTCACAATGGTAGAAAGCATATTCCAGTATATTGTACTGTTGATATGATTGGACACAAACTTGGCGAATTTGCTCCTACAAGAACATTTAAAGGATTTAAAGCTGATAGTAACGCACCTAAGGGCGGAAAGAAATAAGGAGTAAACTATGGCAAAAAGAATTAGAGAAAAAACAGCAAAGATTAGAGAAAATGCTGATAACAGACCAAAAGCGTCTGTAAAATATGTTCGTATTAGCTCTAGTAAAGTTGGTATTGTGTTAGACACTGTTCGTGGTAAGTCTTATGATGATGCTGTTGGCATCTTGATGGCTATCCCTAACAAGGCTGCAGAAGTAGTTTTGAAACTTATCAATTCTGCTGCTGCTAATGCAGAAAACAACAAAGGTATGAACAAGCACGATTTATATGTTGCAGAAATTTGCGCAACTCAAGGTCCTACTTTGAAGCGTAGTATGGCTGCTGGTAAAGGTAGTGCTAATAGAATTTTGAAAAGAACTAGTCACATCAACGTTGTGCTAGACATAAAGGAGTAGACTATGGGACAAAAAGTTAATCCTAATGGAATGAGAATAGGCATCAACAAAACTTGGAACTCTTTCTGGATTACAGATAAGAAAGAAATGGCTAAGTTTATTAAGGAAGATGACACTATCCGTAAATACATTCTTAAAAACTATAAGAGTGCTGGTATTTCTAGTGTTAAGATTGAAAGAAGTGGCGACAGCGTTACTATTACAATCGAAACTGGTAAGCCAGGCGTTCTTATTGGACAAAAAGGTGCTGGAGTTGAAGCTTTAAAGAAATCTCTTGAAAAGATGTCTAGCGCTAAGCGTGTAAATGTAAATATTAAAGAAGTTAAAAATGTTGACCTTGATGCTAAATTAGTAGCAGAAAGCATTGCATTACAACTTGAAAAGCGTGCTCAATTTAGACGTGTTATGAAGGCTGCTATGCAAAGAACTATGCGTGCTGGTGCTATTGGTATCAAAACTATGGTTAGTGGTCGTTTAGACGGCGCTGAAATTGCTCGTAGCGAACACTATCACGAAGGTTCACTTCCACTTCAAACTTTAAGAGCAGACATTGACTATGCTCATGTTGAAGCGCACACAACTTTTGGTGTTATCGGCGTTAAGGTTTGGATTTATAAGGGTGATATCATAGGAAAAGTATCTATGGCTAACAAGAAAGGAGAAAACTAATATGTTAATGCCTAAGAGAGTTAAAAGAAGAAAACAATTTAGAGGTCGTATGAAGGGTAGAGCACACAGAGGTAACTTTGTGGCTTACGGTGATTACGGTCTTGTGGCTACAGAACCAGGCTGGATTACAGGTAACCAAATCGAAGCAGCCCGTGTAGCAATGAACAGATATATGAAGCGTGGTGGTAAAGTTTGGATTAAAATTTTCCCAGACAAATCAGTAAGTAAGAAGCCTGCCGACACTCGTATGGGTAGCGGTAAGGGTGCTCCTGACCACTATGTTGCGGTTGTAAAACCAGACAGAGTTTTATTTGAAATTTCTGGACCTAATGAAGAAGTTTGCTTGGAAGCATTAAGACTTGCTTCTCACAAATTATCTGTTAAAACTAAGGTTATTAGAAAAGAAACATTAGTTGAAGGCGGTGAAAGTGATGAAAAATAATTATAGAGAAATGACTTTAGATGAGTTGAAAGTTGAAGAAGGTAAGCTAAAGCAAGAATTGTTTAACCTTACTTTCCAAAACAGTGTTGGTCAATTAAAAGATACTTCATCTATTAGAACTGTTAAAAAGAATATAGCTAGAGTAAAAACTGTAATTAGCGAAAAAACAGTTGGTGCAAAGGAGTAATATATGGAAAATGAAAAGAAAGTTAGCCAAAAGTCAATTGTAGGCATTGTTGTTAGCGACAAGATGGAAAAAACAGTTGTAGTTTTGGTTTCAATGAAGAAAAAGCATCCAATTTATGGTAAATATATCACTTATACTAAGAAATATAAAGCACACGACGAAAAGAATGAATGTAATGTTGGAGACACTGTACGAATTGTAGAAACTCGTCCATTAAGCAAAGACAAGTACTTTAGAGTTCAAGAAATCGTAGAGCGTGCTAAGTAGGAGGACTATATGATACATGAAGAAAGTAGATTAGTAGTTGCTGATAACACTGGTGCTAAAGAAATTAAGTGCATTAGATGTTTAGGTGGCTCTCACAGAAAAACTGCTGGCATTGGCGATATCATTGTTGCATCAGTTCAAAAGGCTGACCCAGATGGTAAAGTTAAGAAAGGTGATGTTGTAACTGCTGTTATTGTTAGAACAAAATATCCTATTCAACGTGCTGATGGTACATCAATTAGATTTGACCAAAATGCTGCTGTTATTATTGATAAGGCTAAAGCGCCTAAGGGTACAAGAATATTTGGACCTATAGCAAGAGAACTTCGTGCAGAAGGATTTAGTACAATTATTTCCTTAGCACCAGAAGTTTTATAAAGGAGACGTTATGAGTAAATTACACGTTAAGAAAGGTGATAAAGTTCTAGTTATCGCTGGAAAGGACAAAGGCAAAATGGGCGAAGTTTTGGCAACAAATAGCGCTAAAAGTTTTGTTACAGTAAGTGGTGTTAACATCCAAACTCATCACAACAAACCTAAGTCAAGAGAAGACAAGGGTGGTATTGTTAAGAGTGAAGGACTTATCCATTCATCTAATGTTCAATTAGTATGTCCTACTTGCGGAAAACCTACTAGAATTGCACATAAAACAGTTGACGGCAAATCAGTTCGTGTTTGTAAAAATGGCGGTTGTGATGCTGTTATCGATAAAGTGGCTAGCGACAAGAAGGCTAGCAAAAAAACTGCTGATAAAACCAGCAAGGCAAATTAAGGAGTAGTCGAATGGAAAAACAAATTAATAGACGTCATGCACACTATAACGAAGTTGTAAAGCCTGCTTTGAAAGAAAAGTTTGGTTACGCTAACGTTATGCAAATTCCTCGTCTTGACAAAATTGTATTGAGTTTGCGTCTTGGTAAAGAAAAGGACAACTCAAAGAGTTTTAATATTGCAGTAGACGAATTGAGTGCAATCGCTGGTCAAAAGGCAATCGTAACTCACGCTAAAAAGTCTGTTGCTAACTTTAAGTTAAGACAAGGTCAAAAAATTGGTGCTAAAGTTACTTTAAGAGGCGAAAGAATGTATGAATTCTTTGATAGACTTGTATCTGTTGCTTTACCTCGTGTTAGAGACTTCCAAGGTCTTGAAACAACATCTTTTGATGGAAAGGGTAACTACAGTTTTGGTGTTAAAGAACAAATCATCTTCCCTGAAATTATTTATGATAAAATTGAAAAAGTTCGTGGCTTCGACATTATGTTTATTACTACAGCAAACACAAATGAAGAAGCATTGGCTTTATTAACAGAAATGGGCTTACCATTTAAAAAGGCAAGGAGATAGAATATGGCAAAGAAAGCGATGATTAATAAACAACAACGTCCTCAAAAGTATTCAACTCGTGAATACACTCGTTGTTCAATTTGTGGAAGACCACACGCCGTTTTAAGAAAATACGGTATTTGCAGAATATGTTTTAGAAACTTAGCCTACAAAGGTGAAATCCCAGGCGTTAAGAAGTCGAGCTGGTAAAAGGAGAAAAGTTATGATAGTTATTGATCCAATAGCAGATATGCTTACTAGAATTCGTAATGCTAATACTAGAAAGCACGAAACTGTTAATATTCCAAGTTCTAAAACTAAATTGGCTATTGCTGATATTCTTTTAGAAGAAGGATATATCACATCATATAGTAAAGAAACTATTGATGGCATCAGTTATATCGTTGTTACATTAAAGTATGGTCCTAACGGTGAAAAGGTTATTCAAGGATTAAAGAGAATCTCTAGACCAGGTTTAAGACAATATGCTAATGCTGAACAATTACCAAGAGTACTTAATGGCTTAGGAATTGCTATTATGTCTACAAGTAGTGGCATTATGACTGATAAAAAAGCAAGAAAACAAGGCGTTGGCGGTGAAGTGCTAGCGTATGTATGGTAGAGGTGAATTATGTCAAGAATAGGAAAATTACCAATTACATTACCAGCAGGCGTTACAGTTAGCGTGGACGCAGAAAATGTTGTTACTGTTACAAGCAGTAAAGGTACATTAACTCAAAAAGTTAGCAAACTTTTAAATGTTAAAGTTGAAAACAATCAAGTTATTGTTGAAAAAACTGTTGAAACAACTGAAGCAAATGCTATGCACGGTTTGTACCGCACACTAATTAACAATATGGTTGAAGGTTTAACTAATGGCTTTAAGAAGTCTTTGACTGTTAATGGTGTAGGTTATAAGGTTGCAAAGCAAGGCAATAAGATTATTATGAACTTGGGTTTATCTCACCCAGTAGAAGTTGTAGAAGAAAATGGTGTTAAATTGAATGTTCCTTCAATTACTGAAATTGTAGTAGAAGGCGTAAGCAAGGAAGCCGTTGGCGCTATGGCTGCTAAAATTAGAGCAATTAAACCTGTCGAACCTTATCATGGTTACGGTATTCGTTACACTGATGAAAAAGTGTCTTTGAAGGAAGGTAAGTCTTCTGGTAAGGGCGGAAAGAAGTAAGGAGAGTAAAATATGATTACAAAGAAAAATAAAAATGAAATTAGACAAGTTCGTCATACAAGACTTAGAAAGAATTTATCTGGAACTGCTAATCGTCCTCGTTTAAATGTTTATAGAAGTTTGAAACATATTTATGCTCAAATTATCAATGACGAAAATGGAACTACATTAGTTAGTTGCAACACAAAGCAAAAGCAATATGCTGACACTTTGAAAAATATGACAAACAAAGAACAAGCTGCTTTCATTGGAAAGACTCTTGGCGAATTGGCTGTTAAGGCTGGTATCACAGAAGTTGTATTCGATAGAGCAGGTTACCTATATACAGGTAGAGTAAAAGAACTTGCAAACGGCGCTAGAAGTGCTGGCTTGAAGTTTTAAAGGGAGAAAGGTATGGCAAAAAGAGAATTCAAAAAGCCTAGAATGGAAGAAAGAGACGAATTTGACAAGAAGTTGTTGGAAGTTCGTCGTGTTACTAAGGTTGTTAAAGGCGGACGCACAATGCGTTTTGCAGCATTAGTAGTTGTAGGCGACAAGAAAGGCCGTGTTGGAATGGGTACTGCTAAGGCTAGTGAAGTTCCTATGGCTGTTGAAAAGGCTACAAAGGCTGCTAAGAAAAATCTAGTAACTGTGCCAGTAGTTAATGGTACTGTTCCTTATGAAGCTATTGGTAAATTTTCTACCACAAGAGTTATCATCTTACCATCAAAAGCTGGTACTGGTGTGATTGCCGGTGGTGCTGCTCGTTCTGTATTTGAACTTGCAGGTTATACTGATATTACTTCTAAAATACACGGTTCTACTAACAAAATAAACACTGTTCGTGCAACATTAAATGCACTTAAAGATATGAGAACTGCTGAACAAATTGCTATGCTTCGTGGCAAATCAGTAGAAGAATTATAGGAGGCATTTTATGGAAAAGAAAAGTGAAAATATGATTAAAGTTACTTATGTTAAAAGTTGCATAGGTTACAACAAAAACCAAGCTAAAATATTAGAAGCTTTGGGATTAAAGAAACTAGGTGATTGCAATGTTTTACCTGATAACGCAAGTGTAAATGGTAGCATTTTCAAAGTTAAGCACTTAGTTAAAGTAGAAAAGGCGTAAAAGGAGTTATAAATATGTATATTCATGATTTAAAAAACGCCGAAGGCGAAAAGACTAAAAAGTTTAGAAAAGGCCGTGGTATCGGTAGTGGCTTAGGCAAGACTGCTGGTAAGGGTCACAAGGGTCAAAACGCTCGTAGTGGCGGTGGTGTTCGTCCTGGTTTTGAAGGTGGACAAATGCCTTTATATAGAAGACTTCCTTCTCGTGGATTTAATAATGCAAATTTTGCAAAAGTTTATTCAACAGTTAATGTTGACAAGTTAAATGTATTTGAAGCAAATTCAGTAGTTGATGCTGCTGCTTTTGTTGAAAAAGGCATTTTGTCAAAGGTTGAAAAAGACGGTATTAAAATTTTGGGTAACGGTGAATTAAAAGTTGCTTTAACTGTTAAGGCAAACAAATTTACTGCTACTGCAGTTGAAAAAATTAAAGCATTAGGTGGTACACCTGAGGAGGTATAATGTTTAAAACATTAACTGACGCATTTAAAATTAAAGAAGTGCGCAACAAATTACTATTAACACTATTATTACTATTAATCTACCGTCTTGGTTGCTGGATTCCAGTGCCAGGCGTTGTGGGTTCGGAATTTAGTGAAGGTCAAACCTTCTTAAATCTACTAAACAGCCTAAGTGGTGGAGCGTTATCACAAGGTACATTCTTGGCGCTAGGCGTATCACCATATATTACTTCATCAATCATTATCCAACTATTATCGGTTGTAATACCTAGTTGGGAAAATTTGAAAAATGAAGGCGCAGACGGTCGTAAAAAGATTGAAAAATATACTAAAATTGCAGCCCTAGTAATAGCAACTGCTCAAGCATTGGGTATTGTTATAGGATTAAAGGGTAATGGTTATATTGATACTAAATATTTTGGTTCAGCACCAGAATTTATTAGTACAGGATTTGTTGTATTAATGTTGGTAACTGGAGCCATGTTTACTGTATGGCTTGGTGAAAAAATTACTGAAATCGGTATCGGTAACGGTATGTCGTTGTTGATATTTGTAGGTATCCTAAGTAGTGCTGGTACAGCGCTTTTAGATTGCTTTAAAAATATCACAGCAGGTGGCGATGTTGCGGTTCGTGCAATATGGCAATTGATATTATTCTTAGTTGTTATGGTTGTTATATTTGGACTTGTAGTATTTGTAGATGGTGCAGAGCGAAAAGTTCCAGTACAATATGCTAAACAAATTAAGGGTAGAAAAATGTATGGTGGTCAATCTACTTACATTCCAGTGCGTGTAAACGCTAATGGCGTTATGCCAATTATCTTTGCAAGTTCAATTTTGACTTTCCCACAATTACTATTTAGTATTTTCTGGGCAGACAAAACAACTGGATTTATTGGATGGTGGAATAAATGGGTAGGTAGTGGAACTTGGATTTATACAATTTTACTTGGTTTGTTGATTTTAGCGTTTGCTTATTTCTACAGTATGATTAACTTCAATACTCAAGATATCAGTCGTCAAATTCAACAAAACGGTGGATTTATTCCAGGTATTCGTCCAGGTAAGCCAACCGCAGATTATCTAGGTGGAATATCTAAGCGTATTACACTATTTGGTGCAATATTCTTAGGATTTATGGCAATTATTCCTACATTTATCTTTAAAGCAATTGGAACAACAGGCTTAACAAGTGCGTTTAGTGCAACAGCTATTCTAATCGTAGTTAGCGTGGCGCTTGAATTTGATAAGCAACTGGAAGCTCAAATGCTTATGAGAAATTATAGAGGATTTTTAAAATAACCACTAGATTTTGTGCAAAAAGTATGATATAATAAGTTTAAGAGTTGATAAAACTTTTAAAATATTAAATAACGGGGTAGTATGAAAATAATTTTATTAGGTGCGCCTAATAGTGGCAAAGGAACACTTGCAGGCAATATTAAAGAAAAGTATAATTTAATTCAAGTTTCTACTGGAGACTTGTTAAGAGCTGAAGTTGCAACAGGTAGTGAACTTGGAAAGCATATTCACGAAGTTCAGTTGAGCGGTGGTATGGTTGAATTTGAAACAGTGTTAGATGTTATGAATAAATTTCTAGCATCAGTTCCAGAAGATAAAGGTTTGTTATTTGATGGATTTCCAAGAGATTTAAAACAAGCGGAAGCTTTAAGCAAGATGACAAAGATAGACGCAGTGTTACTTTTAGATGTTGAACCAGATGAGATATTAAGAAGAGCACTTGGTAGATTAACTTGTAGTTCTTGTAAGGCGGTTACCAACAAGGAATATGTAGATAGCAACATATGTCCTAAGTGTGGTGGCGAACTTGTTACTCGTGCAGATGATAATGAAGAAACGGTTAGAAAAAGAATTAAAACATATTTTGATAGCACTTATCCTTTAATCGAATATTATGAGCGTCTTGGTATGCTTCATAAGATTGATGCGGGACATACTCCTACTTATACAATGGAGCAGGCAGTAGCAATATTGTCGAGTCTATAAAATGAACATTACAATAAAAACAAAAAGCGAGTTAGATTTAATGCGTCAGGCAGGAAAAATCTTGGCTGACACATTAAAACTGATTGAGCAAAACATATACGTAGGTCAAACTTCGGCGCAACTTAACAAATTGGCCTATGAATATATTACATCGTGTGGCGCCAAACCTTCCTTTTTAGGATATGAGGGCTTTCCTTATACAATTTGTGCTAGTTTAAACAGTGAAGTTGTACACGGATTTGCAACCGATATTCCTTTTAAAGAAGGAGATATAATTAGCATTGACTGTGGTGTAAACTTTAAAGGTTATCACGCAGACGCTGCAAGAACCTTTCCAGTTGGAAACGTCAAATGGGAAGTTCAAAAACTCATAGATGAAACTAAACAATCATTCTTTGAGGGAATAAAGGATATTCGTGCTGGTAGCAAACTTGGACACATCAGTCATAAAATTCAAGTTCATCTTGAAAATAATGGTTATGGTGTGGTAAGGGAACTTGTGGGACATGGAATTGGCACGCATCTTCACGAAGATCCAATGGTACCAAATTATGGTCCATATAATAGCGGGGTTGTACTCAAAGCAGGTATGACGCTGGCTATTGAACCTATGTCTACATTAGGTAAAAGAAATGTGGTACTTCATCATAATGGCTGGACAGTGTTGACCGAAGACGGATTACCTTCTGCTCATTATGAAAATACGGTTATCATAACTGATGACGGCGTAGAAATAATAACTTTGTAGGAGTGTTATGGAAATTTTCAAGTTAAAAATTGGAGATGTCGTTGAAAGTACTCAAGGGCGTGATTTGGGTTGTAGATATGTGGTGACAGATATTGGAAAAAAGGGTTATTGTTCACTTATAAACGGTAAACTTAGAACAATAGATAAGCCAAAAATTAAAAATCCACTTCACTTGTCATATATAGGTAGTTATCCTGAAATTATTGAAAGGTTAAAATCACCTATAACAAATCATGAATTAAATAAATTAATTGAAAAATTTAACGCTATGGAGGAGTAATTATGTCTAAGGAAGATGTTATTGAAACCGAAGGCGAAGTTGTAGAAGTTTTAGGAAATACCAACTTCAAAGTTAAAATTATGAATAACCACATTATTACCGCCTATATCTCTGGTAAATTGAGAACTCATTTTATCAAAGTGTTGGTAGGTGATAAAGTTAAAGTGGAAATGAGCCCTTATGATTTGACCAAAGGCCGAATCGTTTGGCGTGACAAAAACTATGAAGGAGAAAGTTATGAAAGTTAGACCATCTGTTAAACCTATGTGTGAAAAATGTAGAGTTATTAAGCGTAATGGCAGAGTTATGGTTATTTGCTCTAAATCTAAAACTCACAAACAAAGACAAGGTTAATAAAATTGAAAATTACCACTGCTTTCTCGCGGCAATTTGAAAGTGGTGATTAAATAAAATACTAAAAAATTTAATTGGAGGAAATTATGGCACGTATTGCGGGCGTGGATATACCAAACGAGAAAAGAGTTGAAATTGGACTTACTTATATCTATGGTATTGGTAGAGTTCGTTCTAACAAGATTTTAGCAGCTACAGGTATTAATCCTGACACTAGAGTTAAAGACTTAACTGAAGGTGACATTGCTAACATTCGTAAGTATATCGAATCTAATTTCACTGTTGAAGGTGAATTGCGTAGAGATGTTGCTTTAGACATTAAACGCTTAAAAGAAATCAGGTGCTATCGTGGTTTGAGACATATTGCGAACTTACCAGTTCGTGGTCAATCTACTAAGACTAATGCAAGAACTAGAAAGGGACCTAGAAAAACTATAGCAAATAAGAAAAAGTAATAAGGAGTAATTAAATGGCTACAAAAAGTACCGATAATAAAAAGAAAAAAATCGTCAGAAAAAACATTGGCGAAGGTGCTGTACACATTCAAGCAACTTTTAATAATACAATAGTTACTTTTACAGATGCACAAGGAAATGCTATTTCTTGGTGTAGCGCTGGTGCGTTAGGTAACCGTGGTGCTAAAAAATCTACACCATTCGTTGCTCAACAAATCGTTGAAACCGCTGCAAAAGCTGCAAAAGATGCTGGTATTACTAAAGTGGCAGTTTATGTGAAAGGTGCCGGTGGTGGTAGAGAAGCTGCTATTAGAGCTTTAGCTACTGCAGAAATTGGTGTTACTATGATTAAAGACGTTTCACCTATTCCTCATAATGGATGCAGACCACCTAAGAGAAGAAGAATATAAAAGGAGAATGAACAATGGCAAAATATACAGATGCTAAATGTCGTCAATGCCGTAGAGAAGGTTGCAAACTTTTCCTTAAGGGCGAAAGATGTACATCTGGTAAGTGTGCTATCGACCGTAGACCTGTTGTTCCTGGACAACATGGCGCTGCTAGAAAGAAAGTTTCTGAATACGGTTTACAATTAAGAGAAAAACAAAAAGTTAGACGCGCTTATGGCGTTTTGGAACGTCAATTTGCAAACTACTATGAAAAAGCTACAAGAAGCAAACAAACAACTGGTTTGGCTTTACTTCAACAACTTGAATTGCGTCTTGATAACGTTGCTTACAGAATGGGTATTGGCTCAAGCCGTGCTGAAGCAAGACAAAGAGTTGGACAAAACCACTTAACAGTTAATGGTAAAAAGGTAAATATTCCTTCTTATCAAGTTAAAGTTGGTGATGTGATTGCAGTTAAGGAAAGCAGTCAAGCTCTTGAAATGTTCAAAGCATTGAAAGAACTTAAGATTGTTATGCCTAAGTGGTTAGAATTTAACACAGAAACTCTTACAGGCAAAATTTTAGCTTTACCAGAAAGAGATGATATTGATCTAAACATTAAAGAAAACTTGATTGTCGAATTTTATTCAAGATAATAGGAGGATTTAATTATGATGGAAATTGAAAAGCCAAAGATTAGTTTGGAAGAGTTTGATAACGGAGCAAACGCAAGAATAGTAGTTGAACCACTTGAAAAGGGTTTTGGTATTACTTTGGGTAATGCTCTTCGTAGAGTATTGTTGTCAAGTTTACCTGGCGCTGCTGTGGTTGGTGTTAAAATTAGAAATGTTTTGCACGAATTTTCAACCATTAAAGGTGTTGCAGAGGATGTTCCTGATATTATACTTAACCTAAAGAACTTGGCGGTTAAATCTAGTACAAATGACAGAGATTTTAAGGCTGTTATGACATTGCGCAAAACTGGTCCTGCTGAAGTTTATGCTAGAGATATTGACTGTGGCGATATGGTAACAATTCTAAATCCTGATATGTATATTTGCAGAATTGAAGCTGGTGCTGAACTAGATATGCAATTATACGTAGGTCGTGGTCGTGGTTATGTTACTGCTGAAAATAATAAAGATTTTTCAGATGAAGTTGACTTCATTGCTATAGATTCATTATTTACTCCTGTTAAAAAGGTAAGTTTTGAAGTTCAATCTAGTCGTGTTGGACAAAATATGGACTTTGATAAACTTGTACTTGATGTGCAAACTCATGGCACAGTTGCTGCTAAGGAAGTTATTGCATTAAGTGCTAAATTATTAAATGATTATTTCAATATGTTTGTTGAACTTGTTGAAAATATGGCTGATACAAATATATTGGTTGCTAGAAAAGAAGATGAAAGAACTAAATTGTTCGAAAAACCTATTGAGGAAATGGAACTTAGCGTTCGTAGTTATAACTGCTTGAAGCGTGCTGGTATTGAAACAATTGGTGACTTGGCTAAGAAGACAAGGGCCGATATGTTGAAGGTGCGTAATATGGGTGCTAAGTCATTAGAGGAAGTTATTCAAAAGATGGAATCTTATGGCATTAACCTTGATAACAATGAAAACTATTAAAAGGAGAACTTAAATGAAGGTTAAAAAGTTTAATAGACCTAGTAAGGAACGCCGTGCTTTAACTCGTAACCAAGCAACTGACTTGATTATGAAGGGTAAGATTGAAACAACTGTTGCTAAGGCTAAATACTTAAAGAGTTATGTTGAAAAACTAATTACTTTAGGTGTTAGAACATATCAAGATGTTGTTACTGTTAGTAAGAATTATGTTGACGAAAAGGGCAACAAGACTACTCGTGAAGTAATTAACGATGGTCCTAACAAATTGGCTGCTAGACGTGCTATTAAGGCTAAAGTATATATGGCTAAAGAACCTCGTAAAGAAGGCGAAAAGAAGGCTCAATATATTGCTCGTCTTGATAACATTAAGGACCCTGTTGTTGAAAAAATATTTAACTACTATGCACCAAAATACGCTGAACGTGCTAAGGAACTTGGTCAAGGTGGTGGATATCTTCGTCTACTTAAGACAGGTAAGCGCCGTGGCGACAACGCTGATATGGCTATAATTGAATTTGTTTAGAATTAAATAAATTTTAGTATTAAACATAATAAAACACACTCTAAATGGTTGGTAGGGTGTGTTTTTTTGTATTCATATATTTTAATTGACAGAATTTTTATAGTGTGATATACTTTATTTAAGTAAAGGGAGATAACTTATGATTAACGGATACATGGAATTATATGGAGTAAAAGGTATTAAAAATAAAAAATATGATGTGATAAATAGTGAGGACTTAGTGCATTCTATTGCAATTTCAAAATGTATGGAAGTTCATTCAATGCATTTGTCCTCAACGGAAGCATATGTATCAATAGTTGAACAACTAATTGGTCAAGAAGTATATAATAAATTTTTTAAAGTATTTGACGATTATGATGCACTAATCAACTTTATTCTTGAATATCAAAGTGAGCAGTTAGAGCGTGATACACTTCAAGTTGAAATAGGTATGACCAAGGACCTAATTGATGCAACTAATGAACTAATACGCATTAATCGTAAAAAAGTTGATGAATTGTTGGTAAAAGGGGCTAAAGGCAAATCGGAAGAAATAGATAGGGAAAGGAAAGAAATTGAAGACAGACTTCAATATCAAAAGCAAGAATTAGAGATATTGTTGGAAGAAGAAAATAAAAAGAATACACGAATTGATGATTTAACGGAAGATATAGAAACATTAAAAAATCTAATCAAGGAAAGATATAAGGGTTTAAAGGAAAGTTTAAAAGCAGTTAAAGCAAGGGATATTACTGCTTTATCAAAATTTACGGATATAGACTTTGAAATGGAAGTAGAACAAGATTTTGTTGATTCTTGTTTATGGCCTGAAGAAGTTTATAGAGAATCTGATTTTAGAAAAATTGCTCAAGCCAAATTTAAAATGATGAAAATTGAAGCAGTTTATTTGTTGGATGCTGTTGATGCCTCTAAGGAATTGATTGAAGAAATTACAAAAGCAAATCTTAAAAAAGATTTACCCGGCAAAATGGTAAATCGCTATTCAACACATATTGGAATGAAAAAAATATCTAATTTAATGCTTACAGAATACGATTATTTATTTAATCAAAGTGTTTTTAACGATTACTATTTATATATAGCACAACTCTTAGAGAGTTCTAATTATGGACAGAACTGGGAGCAAGGCATTGAAAATGTGTTTAAAGCAGGCGTGGATTTAGGTATCCCTTCACGCAAAATTACTAAAATTGAACATCTTATCGGCAAATATTCTGGTAAAGTTAAGGCTGAGCACGGATATAATATGCAAACAATTAATCCAATACTTACTGGTATTAGCGAGATGAGTGGTGGAGTTAAAGTTAATCTTGAAAACATTAAAAAGCAAAACAATAGTTTAGGTGTATAAAATTTAAAATAAAAAGTCTGGAACAATTGAAGTGAGCCATGTTTTGATGACTTCATAATTTCAGGCTTTTTTATTGATAATAATTGACTTTTGTATATATTGTGTTACAATATAATGGTATATAAAAGGAAATATTTATGATAGATACGCATTGTCATTTAAGTATGGTTGTGGATGAAGACAATAAAATAGATTATGCCAAATTAGACGAAATTTTAAGGCTTATGGCAAACAATGGCGTGAGTGACGCAATTACTATTGGAAGCAATTTGGAAGATAGCCTAGTTAGTTTTGAAATTGCTGGCAAATATAGCAACATTTATTGTGCGGTGGGAATTCATCCTGAAGAAGTAGAAAGTTTTGATTTTGAACGATTAGAGAATATTGTTAAGGAAAATATAAGAACAGGCAAACTTGTGGCGATTGGAGAGATTGGTTTGGATTATTATTGGCGCAAAGATAATAAGGAAGAACAAATTAAAATATTTAAACAACAAATTGAATTGGCTAAACAATATAACTTACCTATTGTTGTACATTGTAGGGATGCTTATGGTGATGTGCTTGAAATATTAAAGGAATATGCACCATATAATGCGGGCGGAGTAATACATTGTTATTCTGGCTCGATAGAGTGGGCTAAGGAAGTGATTAAATTAGGCTTTTTAATTTCATTTACCGGAGTGGTGACATACCCTAATGCAAGCAATATTCAAGAAGTTGCAAAGTGGGTTGATATGGATAAATTTATGATGGAAACCGATAGTCCATTTTTAACACCTGTGCCATTTAGGGGAAAGAAAAATAACCCTTCGTATGTGGTATATACCGCTAAATATATTGCCGAATTAAAAAATAAAAAAATAGAAGAAATTGATAATATTACTACAAATAATGCGAAAAAATTATTTAAATTAAAATAAATAAAAAAATACTCTAAATATATTATAAGTTGATTAAAATTCTAATAAATTTTACATAAAAACAAAATAAAGGAATAAAAATGGAAAAAATTGATTTTAAAAAACAATTAGGTCAAAATTTTATATTTGATACTAATTTGTTGAAATTTATAGTTGAAAGTGCAGGTGTGTGCAAGGAAGACAAAGTTATTGAAATTGGTGCTGGTGCGGGAACACTTACTAACCAATTGGCATTGAAAGCAAAAAGTGTAACTTCGTTTGAAATTGATAAAAGTTTAATGGAAAGATTGTTAAAATTGAAAAGTGAGCACGATAATCTTAAATTTGTGTTTGAAGACTTTATGCAGGTGGATTTAACTAAATATATTAGAGGTGATGAAAAAATTAAAGTGGTGGCAAATATACCGTATTATATTACCACGCCTATTATATTTAAACTTTTAGATTTTGCTAGCAATATTGTATCAATGTCGTTTATGGTGCAAAAGGAAGTGGCGGAAAGATTTTGTGCGGAATGTAATAATAAAGATTATGGAATAACGTCGGTTATTTTGCAAAGCATTGCTGATGTGAAATATGTGAGAACTATTAAAAAAGAATGTTTTACACCTGCGCCCAAAGTGGACTCGGCACTTATAAGATTAGACTTAAAGTTGGATAAATATGATGTTAAAAATCGAGAATTTTTTGTAAATTTTGTACACAATAGTTTTGCGATGCGAAGAAAAACTTTGGTAAATAATTTATTGAAAAAATATAACATCTCTCGTTTGGAAATTGAAAAAATCTTGGAAGATTTTGGATTAAGTGTTATGATTAGACCTGAAAATATTACGGTGGAAGATTTTGTAAAACTAAGCAATAAATTTGAAGAAAAATTAAAAAATAATTAAAAATTAAAAATATTAAATAAAAACTCAAAAACAAAACAATTAAATATAAAAATAAATAAAAAATTGGGAAATATTAAATTAAATAATATTTTCCTTTATTTTTTAATTAATTTAATAAAATGCTTATTTTAAGTAATTTATGAGAATTTTTAAACAAAAATTAAATTTATTTAAAATTAATTTTGGTTAAATTTTTATCAATTTATTATTGTGTTTAAAATGGGTTTAATAAGGTCGATAAATGTTGGTTTTTGTGGTAATTAGTTTGACTTTAGTGGTAGATTAAATTATAATATTATTATAATTGCTTATATTAATATTGAATGAAATTAAGTGTAAACAAATTGAGATTAAGGGGTTAAGTTTATGTTTAAGAGAATATTAAAAATTGTGGGCCTTGTGCTATTGGGATTTGTGCTACTGATTGGTGGCGTTGTGGGCGTGATGGCAATAAGGGGAGATTTTAAAAAGCAGGTGATAAAACCAACTGCTATTAGTTTTACTGTGCCAGAAATGGAATTGACCTACGATGTAAGTTTGACGGATAACGAAGTGCATTCTTTTACTATTTCGGCAGAACCTGTAGATGTGACTGAGACGGAATGCACAATTAAACTTAGCAACTCATCGCTTATCACTTTTGTTAAATGGGAGAATGGTGAGTGGATAAATTATAACTCCAGTAAATTTTATTTAAATCAACCAATTTATTTTAAGTTAAATAATATCACGGAAGAAAATGAAAGTGATTATTATGATGGCGTTTTAACAATTACGGTTAAGGACTCATCAGGATTGCTTCAAACAACTTTGGATATGACAATTGACAGAAATATTACAAGTATATCATTTGTTGACCAAGGTAATAGCGATAATAACAAAATTATTAATGGGTTGTTTGGATACGAAACTCAAGGAAATTACGACGGAGAAAGTGTTCAAAATTTGGAATCGATAATTAATCAAGATTATCCGTTAGATGTAGTAACCGCTCCACTTAAGGCATCTAAGCCATTTGTGGGTAAAGATGCGAAGTTGTACGAAATTTATTATATGGAGCAAGAACAGCCTAAGTTGCTAACTCATGTTGGCGAAAATGTAAAACTACAAACATATAGCGATATGGGTGATGTGGTTGAAGAGGATTGCGAGTTTTTAAGATATGACACAACGGCAAACCGCTATGTGTTTAACTCATCTTCATCGGGAGCATATGAATTTAAATTGGCTACATATCCAACTTATGCAATTCAGGAAGAAATTTTGAGTGATGAAAGTTTGTCATTTATTGGAAGACTAAACTTGGGTAAGATGATAACCAAAAAGGTGGTTATAACAGTAAACGGAACTGAAGCCGAAGAAATTGCGTTTGAAGGCGATAGCAATAGCATTGGAATGCAACTATTGAAAGATAATTCTTGGGTGGTAAACAATTATACCACGCTAAATTCGTACAATCTTGGCTTGGTGCTATCTAAAACAAGTAGTGGAACTCAAATTTTGGGCAGATACAATGAATTAAAATTTTTGAGTAGTGAAAATTACTCAAGTGACATAAATTGGACTTTCAAGCAAGCGGTGCTAGAAAGTGGCAAAGTTAAGAAAGACAGTAATGGCAAAGTTCAATATATGACTAGCGAAGTGGGCGTGCGTTTTTATGACGATAGATTAGGTGGCAAGAAAGCGGTTGTATCAGGGATTACAATTGAAGGAGTGCCTAGCAATCAAGAATATGATGCAATATTGAAACTTGCAAGCGTTGATAATGAAAACAATATTGTAAATTATGTGTTGAATTTAACTTGTGTTAAGTATGACGATGCGGATAATTCGCAATATATAACCACTACAATTACATTTAATTTGGTGGCGGATAAATTGACTGGCAAAGTGTTGTCACTAAGTTTGGATGACAATGGCTTGGCTCAAGTTAACATTGTGCAACAAGACCAAAACAAAGTTCAACAATCATTGACGATAATGTATTTGAATTTGCAAGTTGGAAGTTGCTTTGTTGTGGGTGATGTGATTAGCGAAGAAAATATGACATACAACTTTAAGACATTGCAATCAGGATTATATTTGGCAATCTTGGGCAAACCTTCATCAACAGCAAAAGCACACACATTAATTAATGACAAATTTGTTACAAGCATTGATTACAACGGTGCGGATAGCATAATTACAATCAAACCTATTGATAGTGAATTGATAAATTATGTGGACAAAGCATTGTATGCAATTGCAGTAAATACAAATGGAAGTTGGATTTATACACAGGCATCACGTACAATTGTAGTAAACTCAATTGATTCGACACTCAATATCAGCGATGATACATTAAGTTTGCCAGTGATTGTGGGTGAAACAATTGATTATGGCACTGGATTTGATGTTGATACCTTGGTGGGGATAAGCGAAAGTGGAAGTTATGACAAAGTGTTGATGTTTGCACCAAAGTATTCGTTATTGACAGTGAAACCTATTGAATGGGATAATGGATTGATTGTTTATACATACAATAGCGCAACCAATAGTTATGATGAATTAAGTTCAAAGGATACAACTTTTGAAACCGCTAAATATTATACTAAAAATAACTATAAGACAATTGATAGCATAAGCATAAAGATTAATGTGGCAACCAATGCAAGCGAGCCAAGAGAAATTGAGATAGATGCATATTTGTTGGGTTATATGGAAAATGATAGATTTGTAAACAAGATTGTGGCAACGGGCTCAAATTATTATTCTAAACTATACCCAGTAATTGTAAAATCTAAATATTTAACCAACGATAACAGATTGCAAACCGCTGAGGAATTTGTACAAGAATTGTTAAGCGATAAGCAAGGCATAAGCAATGCGACATTGAATGGCGAAACAGTTGAGATAACTTATGATTTATCGTTGTTGGCTGACAGACACATTTACAAACAATCAAATATCTATTTACAAACAATATCTAATTATAGTGCAACCAAAACTTATTACGCATTTAATGGAACAGACTATGTGCAAGCCGAAATTACTAAGGACACAATCAACAATTGGGTAATAGAAAAGGCTAATTATTATGAAAAAGTGGATGTGATTAAGGCGGTTAATGTGCTAGGCAATGTAACCGAGCAAGACACCAGCAATATTAATCAAACATTAACTTATTACACCTTGGAAAACAATGTATTGCAACCTAATAGTTACTCAATTGGTTCAGCCGACTTTGTAAGCAATTGGAACAATTATTACATTATTGTAAGCCACTATATGATTAAGAGTTACGAATTTGTAGGTGAAAATATTAAAATAACCGCAAATGCAGTAAGTAAAGGTATAGAGTTAACCAATATTTCACAAGAATTTACTATAAGCATATATGACTATAATATTGATAAAGATGGTGACGATGGCAAAGATAATAAATTTAAAGTTGACTATGCAAAAATTTATACTGAAAACGTTATAACGGCAACAAGTTATTATGACTTTGGCAGTTCGTCAATTACCCCAACAGTGATTTTGGGCGGTGATTACTTTGATGCCGAGCAAACTCAAACTGTTGGCGGATATCAAATCATAGCAGGTCATAAGGATATTGAGTTGGGCTGGAATGGGGATATGGTTAACCCAATAAATCTTAAAAGTACTCAACTTGAATTAACTATTAATAGCGTATCAGATGCAGATATACTAAAAGATATTGTAAGTAAACTTTCAGTAAGGGCTATTGAATACAACTCAAGCAATCAGTTGGTGGGTGTTGTAAGCGGAGGCGTTACTATTGATTATGCTAGTTTACAATTTGGCTACAAGCAAGCAAGCGAAGTGTATGACGCAAACAAGCAATACTATTTGATTAATGGGGCGGACTATATTAAAGCGGTTTTGGATGAGGAAACCATTAGTAATTGGTCAAGCAATCATACAAGTTATTATGTGGCTACTATATATGTAGATTTTGTGGTGAACAATATAATTAGCGAAGGCAATTATGTTAAGTTTGAGTGGGTGTATACCGATGGCGGAAACACTTACACAATGCAAAGTCCAAAATTGACAATATTGTCACGAGAAGTAACTGGATATACAATTGATGCGGGTGTAGATATGTATGAAGCAAGCAAGATTGCTCAAGATACCGCACCTGAAACATATTATGCATATGATAAGGTGGAAAATAAATTTGTATTGGTAAACGAAACCAATGTTGCAAATTACCCTTATGAAAAGAATAAATACTACAATTTATCATCAACTCAATACAATGGTGCAATCAGTTACTTGCTTGAAGTGGGCTGCGACGGCACCGATTATACTTATGTTGTATATGCGGTGGATGCAAGTGAAAATAGATTGTATTATATGGAAGGTGAAAGCGAAAATGCTACATACAGAGCAGTAAGAAGCGATGCTGAAAGCGTGGCGCTAGCACTAAAGGCTGAAGGCGGATGGATAAATCCTACACCTTTCTATGCTTATGCTAGCAATGCTAAATTTAGCATAGCGGATAATGAATATTTGAAATTTGCAACAAGCGAAGATGGTAAATATAACATAACATTTG
>JAFULP010000097.1 GCA_017473285.1 Clostridia bacterium | reverse complement strand
CTATATTCCTTATCCTTTGCCCTTTCCATATCTGGATAAATCAAATCACCTACCACAATCTTATTAACCCTAAAAATTCTAGGCTTTTTAACAATCACCATAGGCAACACTGGTGTACCCGTGCGCAAAGCAAACAACGAAATACCGTCTTTTACAGTATTTTCGTCAATTTCGCCTGGTTTACTGCGCGTGCCTTGTGGACAAATACAAATATGACGCTTACGGCTAATGGCATTAAACACCTTTTTGATTGCACCCAAATCTGCTTTGGTGCGGTCCACTGGGATTACATCAAATTTGCGTAACAACCAGCCCAAAAATTTATTTTTAAACAACTCTGCCTTGCCCAAATATGTAAATCGTCTACAAAACTTAATTGCAAGCAATGGCAAATCCACATTGCTCATATGATTGCACGCAATTATAACATTTTGCTTTTTGGCTTTTGGCAAGTGGTTCTTATTTACCACCTTGGTTGGCCAAAGTATGCCTATAATTGGAAAAAGAAATGCAAAACATATCCAAAAAATCATTTTAACCTCACACTATTTCCTACCGCATAACCACTAGAGAACGCAATTTGTAAATTAAACCCGCCCGTCAAGGCATCAATATCCAATACTTCGCCTGCAAAATACAAATTAGGCACTAACTTGCTTTCAAATGTCTTAGGCGAAACTTCCTTTAAGTCCACCCCACCGCTAGTGATAATCGCTTTCTCTATATTATCTAACATTTTAATAGATAAGTCAAATTTTTTAAGGCCATTAATCAATATATTTCTGTCGGTCTTGGTCATTTCACTTATTTTTTTGTCAACAAATTTAAATTTATTGATAAAATATGGCACTAAACTGCTAGGCAACAATGTTTTTAAGTAAGTTGACAAGTTCTTTTTAGCATATTCTTCAAATTCACGCAAAAACTTGGTTTCAAGCATTTCAACACTTAATTTTGGCTTAAAATCAATAATTAATTTAGCATTGGTTAAATCTTCACGATTGATTTGGCTTGAAATAGTTAGTATTATTGGCCCGCTAACACCATTATCGGTAAATAGCATTTCGCCAAATTCCTTAGCCAAAGTTTTGCCCGATTTTACCACACTCGCTTCCACAAACTTAAGCGATAAGCCTTCAAGTTGTTTAACATTCTCTTTTACTATAATTGGTATAAGTGCGGGCTTGATATCTACAATATTATGCCCAAATGTTTTGGCAAATTTATATCCATCGCCAGTACTACCTGTAGCCGAATACGACTTACCACCCGTAGCAATAAGCACACTATATGCTTGGTATTTTATGTCGTTACTACACAATATATTGAATATATCACCTTGCTTTGTAATACTTTCAACGGTTGTGTTTAACTTAACTTCACATCCTGAGTTTTTAAGCATTTTACTTAATGCACTGATTATGTCGCTTGACTTGTCACTAAGCGGAAACACACGGTTGCCGTGCTCAGTTTTAAGGTCTACATAACTTTCAAACAACTCCATTGTGCTTTGGGCATCAAACTGCCTAATGGCGCTGTTCATAAATTTACTGCCACGAATGGTGTTATTTAAATGCGTTTCAATGTCGCTATTATTGGTCAAATTACATCTACCCTTACCAGTTATATATATCTTTTTACCAATCTTTTCATTTTTTTCAAGTAGCAAAACAGAAGCACCCTTTCGGCTTGCCTGTATGCCTGCCATACAACCAGATGCTCCTGCTCCTATTATTATTAAATCATAAATCATCATTTTTGCAAACTCTTTAAATAAGCAATTTCTTTTGTAGTTAATGCCTTATATTCCCCACGAGCAAGCCCGCCAAGTTTAATTTCACCAATGCTGGTACGCTTTAAAAACGCTACAGTTTTACCCACCGCTTCAAACATCTTTTTAACTTGATGATTTTTGCCTTCGCTAATTATTACTTCAACACGGGTAAACTTATCGTCCTTTTCCTTAATAGTTATGCTACAAGGCTGAGTGGTGTAGCCACCAATATCTATACCCTTGGAAATCTTTTTGACATCTTCCGGGGTAACATCCCCTTCAACAGTTGCAATATATGTCTTTTTAACCGCATTTTTAGGATGAGTTAAAATGTTAGTAATGTCGCCATCGTTAGTCAAAATCAACAATCCTTCAGTGTCATAATCAAGCCTTCCTATTGGGTACACACGCTCTTGAACCTTGCGCATAAGTTCTACCACCGTTTTGCGACCCTTTTCGTCACTAGCAGTAGTAACATAGCCCTTTGGCTTGTGCAACTTATAATACACACGCCTTACTGTTGGCCTTACCACACGATTTTCAAACAAAACAACATCGGTCGGCTTAATATCAACGCCCAACTCCCTTGTCACTTTGCCATTAACCTTAACTTTACCTTGTGAAATTAATTCATCACACTTTCTTCTAGATGCGACACCGCAATCTGCCAAATACTTATTAATTCTCATTTATTTTTCCCATTGTAATTTAATTGAATTGAATATATCTTGATTTTCAAGCACATCAATTTTATTTATTGTATACAATTTTAGTGTTTTTTGCAAGTGATTATCGTAAAATACTGAAATTTCGCCCACAACTTCGCCTTCTTCAACATTATGTGTAAGTTCGTATAACGAATAAACCACCTTTATTTTATCTCTTTGGCTATTTAATACTGGCAATATATATGTTTCGTCCGCATACAAACACAATTTGCCACGCTTAGCATCAATATAGTATTCATTGTATATTGGCTCATTTTTGACAACTATTGGGCTAAAGTCATATTCATTATACGCTTTATTTAATAGTGTAACACTTTCTTCAAACATTGGACCGCAATTTAACACCACACACACCAGCACCACACCGTTGCGCTCAATTGCGCTAACTAGGCATCTGCCTGCCCTTGATGTAAATCCAGTTTTTACGCCAATACATCCATCAAGGCTGTTTAATAGTCGGTTTTTGTTGGTCAAATATCTAGCATCGCTAATATTAGTTGCCGGTATTGTATGGTGCTTGGTGGATACAATTTCGGCAAATATTGGGTTGTTTAATGCATAGGCTGTAACAAGTGCCAAGTCGTACGCTGTGGTGTAATGGTCAGTTTCGTCAAGTCCGTGTGGGTTGGCAAAATGGGTGTTTGTAGCCCCCGCCGTTATGCAAAGCTCGTTCATCATCCTAACAAAATTTTCCATACTTCCTCCAACATGGTAGGCTAGCGCCACCGCACTGTCGTTTCCAGAGCGTAGCATCAAGCCATACAACAAATCCCTAACCGATAATTGCTCATCTTTGCGCAAATATATTGATGTGCCCTCCACGCCAATACTTTTGTCATGAACCGTGATTACTTCGTCCAAGTCGTCGCAATTTTGAATTACTGTAATTGCTGTTACAATTTTAGTGGTAGACGCATTGGCTAGCATTGTATCCTTATTTTTTTGATACAATACTTGCTTGGAAGTTTTTTCTAACACGCACATTCCCTTTGCCGATGTTATACTGCTTGCTTCCACTTTGTTGATTGTTAGAGCATTAAATCCTACACCCGTAAAGATTAAACAACAT
>JAFULP010000096.1 GCA_017473285.1 Clostridia bacterium | reverse complement strand
TACTTGCAATTCCATTTTGTATGTGTTAAACTAAAATTGTCCATTTGGACAAACCCTCCTCATTTGTTAATTTATTTTTGTGTCGGAACAAATATATTTTAAACAAATGAGGATTTTTTGTCTACTTAAAGCTAAAGCTCTAGAGTTCTCACGGGCATAGCCCGTGGATTTAATAGCCGATATTAAAAACCAGCCACTTTATAGGTGACTGGTTTTATTTGTTAAATTTATTTACTTTAAAAACATTCTAATTAAAAAGTCTTTTATTTTACTTGCTGGTTGATATCTAAATGGCAAATCCAACCAAGTTTTCTTGTCCACAATACTCTTATAATGTGTAAATGTGTCAAAGCCTGTTTTGCCGTGATATGCTCCAATGCCACTTTCCTTTAATCCGCCAAAACCAAGATTTGTGCTGGCGATATGAATAATTGTATCATTTACGCAACCGCCACCAAAGTCACAAGAATTAAGTAATTTATCTTGATTTTTCTTTGATGATGAGAACACGTAAAATGCTAAAGGTTTTGGAAGTGAATTAACCCTTTGTATAACTTCATCAATACTGTCAAAACACACAACTGGCAACACTGGTCCAAATATTTCATTTTGCATAGGCTCGTCATCAAAGGTAGAATTAACTATTGTTGGTTCTATCTTTAATAATTGCTCGTTACTTTTTCCGCCAAACACCAAATTGTCTTTAGTAATAAGGTTTTTAACCGAATTGAATTGCCTTTCATTAATCATTTTAGGATAATTAGGATTGTTGATTGGGTCTACGGTGTATTGCAATACAATTTGTTTTTCAATTTCTTTAACCAATTTGCCCTTAATAGATTTATGGCAATACAGATAGTCGGGCGCAACGCAAGTTTGACCACAGTTTAAAAATTTACCAAACACAATTCTTTTTGCAGTAAGTTCTATATTTGCAGTTTCGTCCACAATACAAGGGCTTTTGCCACCCATTTCTAGTGTTACAGGTGTAAAATGCTCGGCTGCTTTTTGTATAACTAGTTTGCCCACTCGGGTACTGCCAGTAAAGAATATATAATCAAACTCTTGGTCTAGCAAAAACGAACATTTATCTCTGCCACCCATTACAACAAATCCTTGTTCAGGACTAAAGGTTTTTTTAATTAGTTTTTCCAACACTTGTGACACATTATGTGAAGTTTCGCTTGGCTTTAACACCACGCTGTTGCCAGCCGCAATAGCATCAACAAGCGGGTCAATTGCTAGCATAAATGGGTAATTCCAAGGGCTAATAATTAGCACACAACCATAGGCTGAAGGTATTTTGTAACTTTTTGATGGAAATTGTGCAAGCGGAGTTCCAACACGCTTAGGTTTAGAAAACTTTTTGCAATGCTTTATCATATATGTAAGTTCGCTTAGCACCATTCCAATTTCAGACATATAACTTTCAAAGGGAGATTTGTTAAGGTCTTTTTTAAGTGCTTCGGCAATTTCATTTTCCATTTCAAGTATATTTTTCTTTAAAGTTTTAAGGGCTTGCACCCTATTTTTGTAATCTTTAAACGGGCTATTAACTAAACCATCTTTTTGCTTTTGAATTTGAGCAATTATTTCATCTCTATCCATTTTTCACCTCATAATATATACTTTCCAATTGCTTAGCAGTAAACAACACTGGTACAGGGTATAAAGGATTTGCTTCATGCTCAGCAGTTTTAGCCAAACTTGGAATATCGCTTTCAACAATTCCGTCAATTTTTAGTGGTATGTTCATCAATGAATTCATTTCTTCGATTTTTTCAATAAATATTTTTGCACCAACTTCTTTTGATGTTTCCTTGCTAAACAAACCAGCGTGTACACCCAGTTCCCACAACTTTTTGTATATTGTTCTTCCGTACTTTTTTAACACATATGGCAAAATAACTGCATTTGCAAGCCCATGCGCTACATTATACTTACCACCCAACGAGTGCGCTACCGCATGCACATAACCTACATACGACTTGGTAAAAGCAAGACCAGCGTTATATGACGCTAGCAACAATTTTTCACGGGCTACAATATTAGTTGGATTATTATATGCTTCGGTTAAATTTTCAAAAATAGTCTTTACGGCAAACATAGCGCATTGTCTTGTTTGATTAGTGGTACTGCGACCAATATATGCTTCAATTGCATGAGTTAGAGCGTCCATACCAGTTGTAGAAGTTATATGTTTTGGAAGCCCAACAGTAAGTTCGGCATTTAATAGTGCATACTTTGGAATAAGTGGAAAATCATTAATTGGATATTTATGTCTTGTCTCGCTATCGGTAATAACCGCTGCAAGAGTGGTTTCGCTACCCGTTCCAGCCGTAGTTGGCACAGCAACTAACAGTGGTAGTTTTTTTCCTACCTTTAATATTCCTTTCATTTTGCTTAACAACTTTTTAGGCTTTACCACCCTTGCTCCAGTTGCTTTTGCACAATCCATAGCCGAACCGCCACCAAATGCAATAATGCCTTGACAATTATTATCCTTATACATTTTGACAGCGTCTTCCACATTTTGAGTGGTTGGGTTTGGCACAGTTTCATCAAACACAACTACCGAAATATTGTTGTCTTTAATGCTTTGCTCAAGCGCTTGTGTTAAACCTAGGTTTTTTATGCCTTTATCGGTTACCAACAAAACATTTTGTATTTTGTTTTGCTTTAAAATTTCAACAACATCATCATTTGTTTTTAAAATTTTAGGTTCACGGTATGGCAAAATAGGCAAAGCAAGTTTAAAAACCGTTTGGAATGTCCTACAGTATAATCGTTTAAACAAATTCATAAATTCTCCTTATTTTTCAAAAAATGCTACGCCAATTGCTCCTGGTCCTACATGAGTTCCAATTGTACTACCAATAATATATGCTGGCACATTGTCAGTTTTGCCTTCCCAAAGATGAGCACTATCAATTACATACTTTTTAAGTAGTGTATCGTCAGCGCCCGACCAAACTACGCCATAAGGCATACTAAAGTCAATTCCGCCTTTCTTTTCAACTAACGAACTTAATAAGTTGTTTCCCTTTTTAGAACCCATTGCTTTACCAATAAGTTTAACTTCGCCATTAATAACGCCTATTACAGGCTTAATCGAAAAGACCTCACCAGCAAATGCTGTAACGGCAGAAATTCGTCCACCCTTTTTCAAGTATTTTAAAGTGTTAAGCATAGCCATTACATTTATTTTTGATTTCTTTTCATCCAATTTAGCCGCAATTTGCTCAGCACTCAAGCCTTGTTCAATTAATTGCATTGCATATTGGCACAACAATCTTTCGCCAATACAAGCATTTAAACTATCAATTACAAATACTTTGCCCTTGTATTCTTTAGCCGCTTCCATTGCACTGCGGTATGTTCCTGACAATTTTGATGAAATTGTAATTACTATCAAATCATCTCCAGCATTTATTACCTTTTCAAATTCTTCTTGAAATCTAAAAGGATTGATTTGGCTAGTTTTAGGTAGTTCCGTATTTTCAATTAATTTATCATAAAATTGATATGGTGTTAAATTTACACCGTCAAGATATTCCTCATCTCCAAATCTTATTTCCATTGGCATCAATATTATGCCCAATTTATCCGCTTCTTGCTTACTGATATCTGAAGCAGAGTCTATCATTAGTTTAATTCCCATTTTTTACTCTCCATATTTATTACAAATTTTTTGAAGGTTGTTGCTTATTAGTAGCAAACTTTTATAAAACACCTTCCTGTTTTCATCCGTAAGTCCAACACTTGCCATGTCAACAATACTATCTATCTTGCTAGCAATATGTTTGCCAACTTCCCTTCCCTTATTAGTTAAGGAAAGTGGTGTTTTGTATCTTTTTTCAGTTTTTGAATTACATTCGATGTATCCATTGGTTTCCAAAAAATCAATTGACCTAGAAATTGCCGCCTTGTCTTCATCACACATATCGCATAATTATTTAGCGGTCATTTTATTGTTTTGCCTATACAAATAATACAAACAAGATACATGTGGACTTTTTAGATTAAATTCAGCCATTTCTTCGCTTTTAATTTTACGAATACAACGGCTAATTTTAGCAATTTGAACAGTAAATGTTTCAAATCGTTGTTCCATACTTTTCTCCTATGTTGATTTGTCAACAACTTAATGGTAGCACACTCTTGTTGATTTGTCAACAAGTTTTCAATATTAAGTGGTAAATAATGAGATTTTTTAATTTATGCTCAATTTTATTTAAATATTACAAAAAAACAACGATAATAAATTACCGCTGTTTAATTTGTTTTACTATTAATCGTCTTCTTCAAATTGACTATTATATAGTTGTGCATAAAATCCATTTTGTTCAAGCAATTGCTCGTGATTGCCTTGCTCTATAATATCGCCATCCTTAAGCACAAGAATAACATCTGCATTTCTAATTGTGGACAATCTGTGAGCAATTATAAATGATGTTCTACCTTTTGTAAGTTCATCCATAGCCTTTTGAATTACAAGTTCGGTTCGGGTATCCACATTACTTGTTGCCTCGTCAAGTATAAGTAATGGAGCATCCTTAATCATTGCTCTTGCAATAGTTAGTTGTTGCTTTTGACCTTCGGATAATGATGATGTATCGGTTAATACTGTGTCATAACCTTGCTCTAGTGTTGATATATAGTGTGAAAGTCCAACCGCTTCACACACTTCATCAAGTTTACTGTCGGGTACATTTTGCTTGTTATACACAAGGTTTTCCCTGATAGTGCCACCAAATAGCCAAGTGTCTTGCAATATCATATCAAACAAGTCGTGCACATCCTCACGCTTAATTTCCTTAATTGATTTACCATCAATTAAAATATCTCCGCTGTTTACTTCATAAAATCTCATCAATAGGTTTACAATAGTAGTTTTTCCTGCGCCTGTAGGTCCAACAATCGCCACTTTTTGTCCAGCACTTAATTTGGCTGAAAAACCTTTGATAATTTCCTTGTCCTCAAGGTAGCCAAATTTTATATCCTTAAATTCTACATCACCTTTAACACTGTTAAGTTTAAGTGTTTTGTGGCTTTCATCGTCAAGTTCTTTAGCCTCAAGCATTTCAAACACACGATTTGATGCCGCTGATGCTTGTTGCATTGATTGCATGCTTTGAGCAAATGTGCTAAGCGGTTGTGAAAATAGTCTAGCATAGATTATAAATGCAATTAATGTTCCAATAGTTACCGATGTTCCACCACTTACAATAATTGATACACCTACTGCAAAAATCAATAAATATGATAAATTTCCAACAAAGTTCATTATAGGCATCATCATGCCTGACATAAAATGCGATTTCCATTCCACATTATAAATTTTGTTGTTAGTGCTTCCAAATTTTCCTTTTTCAATCTTGGTTCCGTTGTAAGATTTTACAATATTGTAGTTGGTGTAAGTCTCTTCAATATGTCCATTCATATCACCAAGATACACTTGTCGCTTGTTGAAATATTTTTGAGATTTACCCAAGATTATCCCCATTACCATAAAGCCCAATAATGACGAGCCTATAGTAACCAACGCTAAAATCCAGTTGGTTTGGAACATCTTAAATATTACGCCTATAAACAACACCACCGAACTAACCAAGTTGGCAACGCTTGAGCCCAATGTTTGTGAAATTGTATCTACATCGTTGGTCACTCTACTTAGAATATCCCCTTTAGTTGTTTTGTCAAAATACGCAAGTGGTAATTTATTAATTTTTTTATTAATATCAGTGCGTAGTTTTTTAGATGATTTTTGTGTAACCACTGACATTATAAATTGTTGAACATATGAAAATATTGCACCCGATAAATATAGGCAAATCAAAAATATACAAATCTCTATCACTTCGCCCATATCAATGTCAACGCCAAGCATAACACTTCCAGTAATAGTGTTCATTAAATCACTAATCTTTTCAGGTCCAATAATTGTGGTTATGCTAGCCATAACAGCGCATACTATGCTTATAATAATCGCTGGCAAATAAGGCTTACAATAAGCAAAAATCTTTTTTAATGCGCCAAAGTCCATTTTTTGCTTTGGCATTTTTTGCTTTTTAACTCTTGCCATTATAACTCCTCCTCTGATAATTGTGACAACGCAATTTCTTTGTATAAATCACAAGTTTTTAACAATTCGTCGTGCTTTCCACAACCTATAACTTTTCCGCCTTCAACTACAAGAATTTTGTCTGCATTTCGTATTGTGCCTATTCGTTGTGCCACAATAATAATTGTTTTATCATCCAATGCTTCCTTAATATTTTCTCGCACCTCTTTGTCGGTTTTGTAATCTAGCGCCGAAAAACTATCGTCAAAAATTAAAATTTCGGGATTTTTAAATATTGCCCTTGCAATTGAAAGTCGTTGCTTTTGTCCGCCCGAAAAGTTTGTTCCGCCTTGAGCCACTTCGCTATGTATTCCATTTTCAAGTTTGTTTACAAAGTCTGCTCTTGCAACATCCAACGCCTTTTGAATTCGTGGGTCATCATCGCTTATGTCTTCCTTGCATCCATAAGTTATGTTTGACTTGATGTCCCCTTTAAACAAAACTGCTTTTTGTGCAACTACACCAATTTTTGATTGTAAAGTTTCGTAGTCATAGTCTTTTACATTAATATCGTTTATTAATACTTCACCTTCGTCCGCATCATCAAATCTTGGAATTAAGTTAATAATGGTGGTTTTTCCGCAACCAGTTGCTCCAATCAATGCAACTGTTTCGCCTTGATTGGCGGTAAACGAAATATTTGAAATTACATCCTTATTTCCATCAAAATATTTAAATGACACATCTCTAAATTCTACTTTACCCTTAACTTCGCAACTCTCGCTTGTGTTATCGCCATTTTGCATAGCAAGTTTGGTTTTAAGTACTTCATTTATACGCTTGCCCGACACAATCGCCCTTGGCAAAATAATAAATATGGCAATCAACATCATAAACGCCATCACCACTTGCAAGGCATATTGCGTAAATGCGGTCATATCACCAATAATCATCGCCCTTTCCATGATTGGTGCTTGATTAATCAAATATGCACCTATCCAGTAAATTGCAAGTGTAAGTCCGTTCATACAAGTTGTCATCAAAGGCATCATAATACCCGTTATTTTTGCGGTGAATAGTTGATTTTTGGTCAAATTATCATTTGCTTTTTCAAATTTGCCTTCTTGGTAATTTTCCGCATTAAATGCACGCACCACTCTTACGCCAGATATGTTTTCACGAGTGGCATTGTTTAAGTTATCTATCAATTTTTGAATTTTTCTAAATTTAGGCAAACATAACGCAACAATCAACCCAACCACAGCAACAATAACCAACACGCAAATCATTGTAGCCATTGTCCACTCAATTGAAGTTGAAGATATTTTGCAAATAGCCCAAACCGCCAAAATAGGCGCTTTAATAAGCACTTGCAATCCCATTGCTACAAACATTTGAATTTGTGATACATCGTTTGTTGTGCGTGTAATTAGGCTTGGTGTTGAAAACTTTTTCATCTCAGTACTTGAAAATGATGATATTTTATCAAACATTGCTTGCCTTAAATTTAGCGAATATGAACTAGCCACTCTTGCAGTAAAAAATCCGCACATAATAGCACTAGCCATACTACCCAATGCACACAATAGCATCATTCCGCCATTTTCCCACACATCGCTCATTTTAACTCCGCCACTTGACACAGCGGTTGTTAATTTTGCAGTATAATCAGGCATTTTCAAATCAAGCCACACTTGCACCACAATAAGCGCAATGGCAAATATTATGTACGCCCAATCTCTTTTTCTTAAATACTTTAACATACAATCTCCTTTTGTTAACCCAGTTAACCATCTAATTGAAAATATATGATTTTGTTACATCTTTTATGAATATATCAATTAATTTTTTATTATATTTTTGATTTGTTGTGAAATTTCAACAAATTCGTTTACCTTATCTATACCAAGTTCGTGGATTACTTTTGTAATATTATTAAATATCTTTTGCCTAACCCGTTCCACTTCAAGCCTACCTTTATCGGTTATTTTAATAATTTCTTTTCGGGCGTCCGCACACGATATTTCTTTTTCTACCAAGCCTTTTGCAATTAATTTTTTAACCAACATTGCCACTCTTGCTCTACTAATATCCATCATCTTGCTTAACTCAATTGCAAACACTTCGCATTGAGTTTCATACAAATGCATAACAATAAAGCCCATTCCCGAATTTATTTCATCAATGTTTTTAAAAAACTCTAATGGTCGACACTCTTTTAATTTATTCGCAACTTCCAAAGTTTGATTATCAAATTCCATAATTATATCTCCATAAAACCATAAACGAAATATATCTTACAACATCAAAAAAGAATTGTCAACTAGGTTAACAAACTTTTTTAATAAATTTTAAAGTTTTTTAAAAATTTTTTAATGTTGCATTTTTATTTGCTTTGATATAAGCAAACATAGTTTTACTTCTCCACAAATAAATAGCCAAAAGCGTTTGGTCCCCAATGGCAGGCAATTACTGGGTCAAGATTGTCATAAATCGCCATTTGTGGAAGAAACTTAACATCTGTCATCTCAATAAGTTTTTCAACATTTTCTTTATTATATGTATACGACGGCACTATCGAATAATTTTCATCACACTGTTCACTCATATACGATGATATATATTTCATTGCACTTTTTATCCCTATCTTTTTGGCATCAACTACAACTTTTCCATCTTTAAAAGATATTACTGGTTTGATGTTAAACATTTTACCTAGCACCCATTCTTTTTTGGACAATCTTCCACCTTTAAACAAATAGTCTAGTGTTTCTGGAATTGCCAAAATTTTAATCTTAGGAATTAGCACTTTAACTTTTTCAACTATAAAATCAATAGGCTTATCCCTATATTTATTAATTTCTTCAACCAATATTCTAACGCCGCCTACCGCCGTTAATGTATCAATCACCTTGACTTTAGGGTTGTTTTCAAACATTGTGGCAATTGCACTATATGTGCCCGAAATCCCCGATGATAAAGTCAAAATTAGCACATCGTCACCCGCTTGGGTTAATTTATTAACACTTTCTTCTAACTAGGTCAAATTAGGTAGTGAAGTCTTTGGAAACAACTTTTCACCAATCAACTTTTCATAAAATTCATCAATACTTAAATCAATGCCATCTTTATATTCAACATCACCCATCAAATATCTTAATGGAATAATCTCAACATCATACTTTTCCTTTTCGTCTTGCTTAATGCTACTAGCCGAATCTACAAACACTTTTAACATTCAATTTCTCCTTTAATTACTTTAGTTTAAATATAGCATATTTTATGTACAAATGTTCATAATTTATTGTAAAAATTTTGTAAAATTTAACAACTTTTCTTACACATTGTCAAATATTCTTGTCAAAAACAATAATTTGTGATATAATAAAAAGCATATTATCTAACATGACAACTTTTCATCGTTATATGATAACATGCTTAAATTATTTATTATATTTATATGCAGAGATGTCAGAGTGATCGGCGTCAAAGTCGGCGTTTATGTCAATTTGCTATCGCAAATATTACTTTGTCACTTGACTTTTCCTTTCCCCTTCAACTAGCCAGTAGTTGCGGGGTCCCCGATATAGCACATTCGACCAATATAATATATTTATCAATTTGCTATATCTTAACTATTTACTATATTTATATGCAGAGATGTCAGAGTGGTCGAATGTGCCAGTCTCGAAAATTGGTAAGGTGCAAGCCTTCGGGGGTTCGAATCCCCCTCTCTGCGCCAAATTAAACAAAAATCAATTAATATTAATTTTATTTATAAAAAACACAACTTATGTTGTGTTTTTTTGTTAGTCTTTCTTTTGTCGTGATTGCTTTGCTTTTGCAAGGCGTTCGTTTGCAACTTTTGTTCTTTCATTTGCTTTTGCAATTTGTTCTTGTTGTTGCTCTCTCACTTTTGCTTGACGCTCTGCTGGGCTCATCTTAGCATCTTCCCAAGATTGCTTACCCATCTCTTTTGCCTTTTTAAAAGTGTTTGAACCTCTGTTTTCTTCAAAATTTGCCTTACTTTCAGCCTTTACTGCCTCAAAGTTTGCTTTATCCACTTCGTGTTGTGCCTTTGCACTTTCTGCCATATCCTTAAAAGCCTTTTTGAAAAAGTTTTCTTTCTTTTCTGCCATAAATATTTCTCCTTTAAATTTTTATTGTTTTATTTTAATTATTTACTTATTTAAAAGTTCGTCGCTTTTTGCTATAATTTCATTAGAAAATTTTGCTTTGCGCTTGTTTAAAATCTTGTGATACAATGGATAATTTGCAACAACCATAACGATGCCTATTAAGCCTATAATAACACCCGCAACCATAGCGTCACCTATAATCTTCATTGCTAGGCACATCCCCACACCAAGAACTAAAGTACCTATTGTTCCAAAGATGTAAGCAAATACCATAGCAGGAACTTTTACCTTTTTGTCTAGCGCCTTTAATTCTTCAAGTTTTGAATGTTCCTTAGATTTGTCGATATAATTGTTTCTAATCTTTTCAACAACTTTTCTATCGTTTTCGTTTGCCATAATTACCTCCTTTATTTTGATAATACTATTATATTGAATAAATATTTCTAAATTATAAATTTAATTATAAAGTTTTGTAATTATTTTGTTAAAATTTTGTAAATAAACAAAAGCCCATACACTGGACTTTTATTTAATGATTTATTTTTAATAAAATATTTAATATTTTTAAAAAAATCAAAAATAAATTTAATTTTAATAATTATTTAAGTATAAACGCCTTAAAATAAGTAATTTTTATTTATTTTGTCAATTTATTTAATTAAATATTTTTATTAATTTTTAATATTTTATTTAAATATTTTTACATAAATGGTGATATTAAATTAAATAATCCAGCCAATATTCTAAAGTGTAATTTGTTACGCTTTAATGTTTTTTTAGTAATTAGTTGAGAATGCTTAATGGTGTTATCAAAATCATCATTGATTGCTTGCAATGTGGTTGTTTCGTTGGTAAAAATGGCGCTTTCAAATTGTTGATTAAAACTTCTTAAATCCATATTGATTGAACCTACTATTGCCGAATTTTCGGTTAATATAATTTTGCTGTGAACAAAACTACTGGTCATTGTATACACTTTGACACCATGTAAAATTAATTTTTCAACATTATTGCGGGACACAACATAAACAAATTTTTTGTCGGCAACCTCTGGCAAAATAATTCGCACATCAACCCCCGACCTTGCCTTGTTAATAATTAAATTGGTAATCGTTTCGTCAGGAATAAAGTATGGCGTCATAATATATAATTTTTCTTTTGCGTTAGCAATTTCATTGGCGTATATATTTTGCGCTATTGAAAATTGATAGTTTGGTCCGCTAACAAACGGAACAGTTACGCCAGTGCTTTTAAAACTTTCTGCCTTGTTTAGGTATTTTTTATAATCAATAGGCTTATTATTTAAAAATTGCCATTGAGTTAAAAACGATATGGTTAAATTATCTACCGCTTTACCTTCAATTTTAATTCCACAATCTTTCCAGTACCCATGCATTCGCTTTTCATTGATATATTCGTCGGCAAGGTTTGCCCCGCCAGTAAATGCAGTTTTGCCATCAACAACCACAATTTTGCGGTGGTCACGCAAATTTAATGCAATATTAAACACTGGAACAAGCCTATTAAATGGATGTAATTTTATGCCAGCACTTATTATTTGTTTTTTGGTTTTTCGCTTCAAAGTGCCATGGCTACCCATATCATCATAAATAATTCTTACATCCACACCCACTTGAGCTTTTTCCTTTAATATATCAAATATTCGGTTAAATAATACACCATTAGAAATAATAAAATATTCAATAAATATAAACTCTTTTGCTTTTTCAAGCTCACTTAAAATGCTATCAAAAAGTTGTGCGCCACTAGGAAAAAATATTGACCTTGAATTTAAATCTGTTACAAATTTGCCCGCATTATACAAATATTGACAATTCGTTTTTACTTCGTTATTTGCAACGGATGATAAATCACTTTGCTCTTGTAAATTTTCAGTTTGTTTAAGTATTTTATTGTATTTTTTTCTAGCCCTAGCAAACAATATATGCTTATCCGACAAAAAGTATATAAAGCATGCAAAACCAAAACAGGTAATCAAAAACAACACCCACATTGCCTTGGCTTGACCGTGATAGTCGCTTGACAGAACATATATGCAAATAACAAAACTAAGAATTAAAGAAAGCATTAAATACCATTGAAACAGTTGGGATACATACAAATATGATAAAATCAATATACCCGCTTGCAATGCGATAAGTAATAAAACTATAAAAGTCTTTAACACTCCTAATCCGTTAGACTCAGTTTTGACCTTAACCGCAAATATATGTTCACTCTTTTTAATTTTGCTTCTATTAACACTAATCTTGTCCATACTCACCACCTGTAAGTTCCGTTACTGTTTTGGTAATCATAAAAAGTTCGCTTTCTAAATCGTTATGTCTTTGTTCGTATATTGTTGTTTCGTTTTTATACAATTTAAATAGTATAATGCACTCAACAACAATTAGCAAAACCCCAACAATTGCAACAACAATTCCACCAACTAATCCCGTTACAGAATTTGTTTTTAGTGCCACCAAAACTCCTATAATTATAAATGCAAGTGCAAGCGTGCCAAAACACAAGCCAATACTTGTAGTTTTAGAGTGTTTATGCCTTTCAAGTTTGCCAAGTTCGTTCAACTTCTCTTCCATATACACTTGTTGGAGTTGCAATTCGTCTTTATTGGCAATTTTATGCGGACGAGTAAATGTTAGGTCAACGATATCTTCGTACCTATCATTCTCTTGTTCTTTTACAAGTTCCCATCCAAAAATTTGATAATTTTCAATTATCTCTTTTAATTTATTTTTCTTAACATATAATGTTAAAGTATCATAATCTTTATAATTATTTATTTTCATCATTTAGTAACTCTTCACTTATTTCTAAGATTTCTTTTGAATGTTTATTTTTAAGTTGTTTTTCAACCTTTAAGTGTAGCGGATACGCCATTATTATTGGAATTAAGCCAACAATGCTCACCACTATTCCCCACACAAACAAATCCCATTCAAGCACCATACTAAAGCCAAGCCCAAAAATCAAAATTCCCACAACCCCTACTATAAGCGACACCATTGTTGGGATATTTTTTACCTTGCGGTCCAGTGACCTTAATCGCTCCAACTTGTTGCTTGACTTATCTTTAATTGTGTAACTATTTCGTATGCTTTCAATCTCTTTCCGCTCTTCAGCCGTCGGCGCTACATATTTAAATTCAAAGTCATTTCTTTGCATCTTTTTTCTCCTTTTGTTGTATTTGTTGCAATTTTTTATTGGCTTTAACAATCATAAATATTCCAAGAAGCAGTATTATCAAACTAACCGCTCCACCGGTGAGCCCATTGGCAAAACTTGTGTTATTTTCGGGCGAAAACGCTTGAAACATCGCCACTTGTAATACGATTATTGACACCAAAGCACTGGTCAAATTGATATTTCTTATACTTTGAATATATAAGTCTTCTTGGCGTCTTGCCTTAAATATATTAATAATTGCCAAGGTTAATTTATAGAATGTATAAGACGCCACCGCATAAATCATAATCCCAACATATTCAAAATACATATTTGATGTATATATTAACACAATAATACCAGAAAGAGCAATCATAAGCAATATAAACATTATACCACAATATCTGTACGCTCGTGCTTGTTTTATTTCGGTGTTATGTTTTTTCTTAGAATAAAACACATTGCCTTTCATTAGGGTTAAAATTAGATAATATACAGCAATTGATATATACCATGCCGACTTGGTCATAATTGCAAACACACCAATAAATGCTACATACGCAACATTAAGCACAAATGAAAAAAATGAAAATATTATAGTTCGATATCCGTAATTATCCAACATTTCACTGGTAAACTTAAACTTTCGTAAAAATTTAATAATATTTTGCTTAAATCTTGGCGCAAATATAACAATTGTGTACACAAAATAAGCCAACCCTACAGCAGATAATGTATATAATATATAATGTATAGGGGTCTGTTCTGGCTTTAATATCACCAAAGTTAAAGTTACCGATATTGTTGCCACAAACAAAATGTAAAACAAAACCAAAAATATTGCTTTTGGTTGTTTTATTTTATCCCATATCTTTTTTATAATATTCATCTTTATCCTTTATTTAATTTTAAAGTAAATGTGCTTCCCACTCCAACTTTACTTTTAACCGATATTTCACCGCCAATCAAGTCAATCACCTTTTTTACCAATGCTAGCCCCAAGCCATTGCCTTCAGTTGAGCGTGAGGTGTCGCCTTGATAAAATTTGTCAAATATATGCTCACCCACTTCTTGTGAAATGCCACAACCAGTATCGGTTATGTTTATTATTGCGTGAGTTTTTGTTTGCTTTAAACTTATTGCAATCTTGCCACCCGCATCAGTAAATTTAATTGCATTAGATATAAGATTATTAAGCACAATTTCTAGCAAACTTGCCGAACTTACAATACTAACCTCATCAATGTCGCATTCCAACTCTAAATGTTTTTTTTCAAGTAAATTTTCATAATTTAATGTTGTTACTCGCAATAATTCAGCCAAATCAAATTGTTCAACTTCGGGAACGGTTTGTTGATTTTCTAATTTATTTAATTTTAATATATTAGATATTAAATCTGCCAATTTTTTAGTTTGAGTAATTAGCCCATTTAAATACTCTTGTTTTTTATTTTTAGTTAATTCTTTATCTTGCAAAATTTTGGCATAATTTTGAATAATTGAAAGTGGAGTTTTAATTTCATGTGAAACATTGGAAACAAAATCATTTTTAAGCATTTCGTTTTTCGACAACTCTTTGGTCATTATATTGATATTTTCAAATATTAAATCATATTCAGTGTACTTAGAATACTCATGCAGTGGAGTTAATTTTACACTAAAATCGCCCGACGCAATTTTTTGTGTTGCATTTAAAATCATTTTTACAGGCTTTTCAATCATATGTTTTCGGCGAATAATATCAAGTCCAGCACAAATTACCGCACCTATTATTATAGTAACCAAAACTGAAATTCCTACTATCCAAACATTGTTATTAGTAGATTTGCCTACTAAATAATACACAAATATCGAACAAGTTGATGTTAACCCAATAGTTAAAAAGAATAACAGAAAGCCAATTATTGAAAACCCAAAAAATCTTTCCCTATTTCTTTTCATTAAGCACCACCTTGTACCCCAAGCCATGCACCGTTACAATTTCAAATCCAGTACACTTGCTGGTTTTGTCCCTTAATTTTGCCATATACACATCTACTGTGCGGGATGTTGCCGAACTGTCATAATCCCAAAACTCTTCCATTAATTGTGAGCGTGTAAATGTCTTTTTAGGATAAGAAAGCAGTTTAAATAACAAATCAAATTCCCTAACCGTCAAATTAAGTTCTTCGCCATTCAAATAAGCGCTATGCTCCTCCTTATCTAGTGTCAAATTTTCTATTTCTAGTTTATTATTGGCTGAAATGTCCACTCGCCTTAAAATCGCTTTAATCTTCATAACAAGTTCGTCAATATCAAAGGGTTTGGTTATATAATCATCAATTCCCAACTTATACCCATATTGCTTAGACAACTTATCATCCTTTGCGGTTAGAAAAATAATTGGAGTTTTGCTATCCACACCCCTAATCCTTTCGGCTAGAGCAAAGCCGTCCAAGTTAGGCATCATAATATCACTAATAATAAGGTTAAATGTTTTGGATTGATACTTGTCCAACGCTTCCAAGCCATTATGACACTTTTCAACACAATAACCTTCAGTTGTTAAATATGAAGCAATTAAATCGTTTATTTCTTTTTCATCTTCCACCAATAATATATTTATCATGTTAATCTCCCAACTTTAATTAGTATTATTAATATTATAACATACTTTATATATAAATCTATTTAATTAAATGTAAATTTTTTGTAAAACTTGAGATGCTAAAAAATTTTAATTAATTCAAGGTTTTATGTTTAAAACACAAAATTGTGGCAACTATCTTGTTAAGGAGATAAAGATATGTCAAAAATTCAAGAAAATGTTACTATGGATAAATCAAGAAAAAATACTATACGAACTATTGCTTATGCAATATTAGTTGCCTTTGCAATTATACTTAGCACCACATTGATTGCTGTTAATGTGAACAAATCTAGCGCTCCAAGCAATGCATCAATAGCCGTTGGTACAACGCCAATCACCTATGTTGCCCCAATGGAAAATGCATCAGTTGTTAAGGACTTTTCAAACAAGGAACTTCAATACAACGATACATTAAAGCAATGGGAAATCCACAAGGCTTTAGATATCACTTCGGACACCAGCAATAATGTGTTAGCAATTGCAAATGGCACAGTTACAAATGTTTACACCAACTACTTGGAAGGTGGCGTAATTGAAATTACTCACAACAACGGTATCAAATCGGTGTACAAATCACTTGAAGATATTTCAGTAAAAAATGGTGATTATGTTAATGCTGGCGATGTAATTGCCTCTGTGTCATCATCAATGGCAAGAGAACTTAACACAGGTAACCACCTACACTTTGAAATGTTTGAAAACGATTTGTCAGTAAATCCAAACAACTATATCGACTTTTCAAATAAATAAACAAAAAAATTCCTATATTTAGGAATTTTTTTATACATAATTTTAGCCTTCGCTTGCTACTGGGTTGTATGTGTCTAACCATTCAGTTGGAGCAGTTGTCCACACCGAACGAGCAGCGTTGTTGGCTTCTTGAATAGCCTCAACTGAAATGTCGATGTTAAATGTTTTGTTAGCATCTTCGTTAGTTAAGGTTGTTGGAATTGTAACCGCTGTAACAAAGTCAATGGCATCCCCAGCACTTGCAACGCCGTTGTAATAGTAATAATCATCATCGCCTTTTACCCAAGAATCAACAGTAGTTGCTTCAACTGTTACGGTTGCACCATCAGTGTTGCTAATTGTTAGTTTAGCACGTAACAAAGCATCTGATGTATCGGCTGGCACACTAACACCAATAACTTGGTCGTATGTGTGACCCGGCAAAGCATTATCACCGAATGTTAAAGAAGTTACAGTTGAGCCCCCTTGAGTAATATTGATGTTTACAGGGTCGCCCAATGTTACATTACCAGTAACATCTGTATTTGCTGTAAAGTAAGCCAAAGTAACTCCTACCGCAATACTTGCAATTAACATAACAGACAATACTATTATTGCTATTGTAGAGCCTTTAACACGTTTTTTTGTTCTTACATCACTCATATCTATCTCCTTTAGATAATGGTAGTATGTGAAAAACAAAATGCTTTATTCATAAAATTTTATTTTTTTATTTTCTTTCTTCCGTATGCATAATCGTATACAATAATGCCTAATCCGGTAAATAAATAACTATAATATGTTATCAATCGCCAAATAATCAATGCCCAGAATAGAACCCCCGCTTCAAACAGGCTAGCAAATATTGTAGAAAAACTTAGTTCTGCCAACCCGCTTCCGCCCGGTAACGGTATTGAGTTGCACGCAAGTTCGATAATTACCGAAATTGATAATAATTGCCAGTATATACTAATATCAAAACCATTAAATGCGCTATATATGAAAAATAATATACTATACTCTATTAAATATTCTAATAATGATAGTAGCAAAAATGTTAATGTTTTACCTTTGGATGCAAAGAATTTTTGCATTTTTCGTTGGAAAATTAGTGTTGGACGCATTATCTTTAAATAAAGTGCAGGCGCATTTTTGACAATTCGCAATTTGGTTAACAACTTAATAATCCAAACCACTATTCGATGACCCAACTTTTTGTTTAAGCACATCAAAATTACAAAAGTCAAAAACAATGCCAAAAATGCAACACTTATAAATGCTAGCACGATAACAACATTAACCATACTGCCTTGCGACATCAATAGTTTGTTGCATCTAATTGTAAGCATCATAACCAATGCCATTATACCATATACAAGTTTGTGCGAAACATAACTTGAACTTACCATAGTTAACGAATTGGTTGCTTTAACACCATATTTGCTAAAATAGTATACTTGGAAAGGTTGCCCACCAATACCAAATGGTGTCAATTTGGTATAATATTTGCCCATCATTTGAGTTTTAAAACACAACATAGAGTTGTATCGTTTTTGAAACTTTTTATGATAAATATCCAATTTAAAACTTGCCACCATGTTTGAAGCCAACAAAGATAGTACAGCGATTAAAATAAACTCACCTTTAATATCTGAATTAAACACTTCGGTTATCGAAGTAATACCCTCTTCGGAATTAAGTTGAATTGCCAAAACGATGGCAATTACAAAAATATTAACAAGAAAAAACACTAAAGACCAAACTTTTTTCTTACCTTTAGGTTGTTTTTGCGCCAATTTTTTGTTGGCACTAGAGTAAAACACCTGCATATCGTAAGACATATCTTTAGACGATTTGTGTATTCTGCCTTTGAATTTTTTCTTAATCATATTTTTTATTATAACAAAAATAATGATTATGTGCAATACTTATTTTAAAATTTTAAGTAAAACAAAAACACACCTAGTAATTGTTATTACTAAATGTGTTTTAATTTAAATTAAGTTTACACCTTATTAAATCTTATTTGAAGCATTAATTTTGGTTTCATATAGTGTCACTGGATATAGTGAATATAGCGAATCTATTAATATTTCTTCAAAATCTGAATATTTGGTATTGCTTGTAAACATTCCGTCCGTTCCTTCTGGATACACCAAATCAAACACTCTATCCAAATATGTTTCACCTGTTGCACTATTTAAAATAGCGCTATCCAACTGTTCAACGGTTAATGAATTTAAGTCTTGTACTTCAATTTGGTTTACTACTGGTCCAACATAATACAATAAATGAACACCATAATTGGTTAAAATATATTCATTAGCCTTAGTGTATCTTTGACCTTCTTTCATCAATCTAATTGCTTCATCGGTAAAGTTGGTTACCATTGTTGAATATTCTTTATCGGTTTCAGGGTTATAACCTATAACATATGGCATATCAGCGGTTAAAGTAGCCGTGTCGGTAGTGTATTTAAACATAAATTTAACAAATGAATTTAAATCACTTACTGTAGCATTATACTCATTTAACACATCCTTAATTGATACTTCATTATCAAGAACAATGCCTTCTTCATAAACCAATTCATTGTTTTCGTACACATCTGCAGTTGTACGCTGAGCACACATTATTTGGTTGATATAACTTAATTGTTCGGCTTGGTATTGTTCGTCTGTGTATAAATGCCTATGTTCTTTTAACCATGTTAAATCATCTTCAACATTATTAAGTGGCAACAATACATGCAAGAAATAACCAAATTCAGCGTCGCTATTAGGTGCATAATATATTAATTCGCCATCGCTACCAGTTGATGTGATTTTGCTATTATATGCTTCTGGGTCGTTGGCATATTTAGCATAATCACTTTCATACATTGCCTTAAATGCGTTGATAATACTATCATTTGATAAAGTTTCTTGTTGCAAATATACATTGTTTACCTTTGTGATGTATGCGGTTTCAAGTTGAGATTCGTAACTTCTTTCCACAAATCTAAACAACAAATCATTTTGAGCAGTTGACAACTTTTTGCCGTCCTCACGCAAGTAATATTCGTAATTAATCAAGTTTTGGCAAGACAATTCAATTGCCTTATCGCATACCTTACGGTAAGTTTCGGCATCTTCGTTGTTTTCGTTAGCGTAAAATTCCTTTTTAAATTGAGTAAGCAATGCTTGTACAATTTCATCTTGAATATATTCACTAAAGTTAGTGATATATTTTTCATCTATTGAATCTTCAATCAAATCTTCATCTTTTTCTAGGTTTGTATCAATAAATTTAATTTGACCGTTATCAATAGTTACACGCTTTTCGTACTTATATTCGCTTAACTTTAATGCCTCAGCACTCTCTTCATCATCAACCAAACTTTCCTTTGCTTCCAAGCCATAAATCTTTCTAGCAGTTTCCTTGTTTGATGCCATGCTTTCTAGCAAGTAATCAAGTGTTTCACGATATAAATTTTTAAGTTCATATTGGCTTAAAGAATATTTAGTAGGATTATCCTTTGCGTATTTAACTATTAATTTGCGTTGGACCAACACATCCATTGTGCTAATTAGCGCTTCTTTCTCGCTTTGTCCATTTTGAGTAACATAATTAGTATAGCCATAGTTATTATATGCTTCAATTAATTCAAATCTGGTGATAGTGTCGTCGCCAACTTTGGCTAAAACTTCGTTATAATACTTAACTTTATCAATCCTAAAAGTAGAACAACCAGTTAAAACCACCATAAGCATTACTATAAATGTCATAAATATTGTAGTAAACTTTTTCATCTATTGCTCCTTAATACAAGTAATAATTGTCTTTTCATTATATAGTATATCGCAAAAAATTGCAACTATTTTAACTACATTTGCCCGCATTTTGAATTTAAATAACCAATTATATAGCCTTGAGCAGTTTCAGGCGAAAATTCATTAGCATTTAATTTAATTGTTGGCAATATTGATTTTTTTAAACTAAACTTATTAAATTCGGTCATATCTTTAAGCAAATCGTCTAAATTTGTTGCGTTTTCATAAAATTCGATGTAGATGTTTCCTTTATCAATTACTATGTGTTTAATGTTTAATTTTTGAGCCAACGCCTTAATTAACGCCACATTGGTAAGTTGAATAACTTCCTTAGGCAATCGATTGTAACTTGATTTTAAACCCGCCACCACTTCTTTTTGCGAATTTTGGTCGGTAATATTAGATATCTTGGAGTAAATTTTTAACTTTTCACTTTCGTCATCCACAAAGTTGTTAGGTATTCGTGCATCTATTGCAATATCAAGTTTTACTTCCCTTTCCACTTCCAACTTTTTACCCATTAAGCGCTTGGTGGTTTCTTCAAGCAACTTAACATACATATCATAGCCAACTTTTACCATATGACCGTGTTGAGATTTTCCTAACAATTCTCCCGCCCCACGAAGTTGCAAGTCACGCATGGCAATCTTAAATCCACTGCCAAGTTCGGTGTTTTCAGCCAACGCTTCAAGGCGATTGGTTGCTTCAATTGTTAGCGTTTTCCCGCTAGGATAAGTAAAATATGCATACGCTTGTTGAGTGTTACGCCCCACACGACCACGCAATTGGTACATTTGCGACAAGCCTAAATTTTGGCTATCCACCACTATCAAAGTGTTAGCACTAGGCAAGTCTACACCATTTTCAATAAGCGTGGTTGACACAAACACATTGGTTTGCTTGTCATACAAACGCTTAATCGCATCTTCAAGAGCGGTCTTTGTCATTTTACCATGAGCCACATCTACGCTTGCTAGCGGTGTAAGAGTTTGCTTTAGCGTTGATGCTAGGGTATAAATCTTATCAATATCGTTATATACCACCAGCACTTGTCCACCACGC
>JAFULP010000095.1 GCA_017473285.1 Clostridia bacterium | reverse complement strand
AGGTGTTATTTTAATTTATTATTTTAAGGTGTTATTTTAATTTATTATTTTAAGGTGTTATTTTAAGTTATTTAGATATAAAAAATATATGGCAATAATTTACCATATATTTTTAATTATTATGAAACTGATAAGCCGTCTTGCACTTGGTTGATTTTGGCAACATATTCCTCTAAGCACATTCCCGTTTGCTTCATCTCCTTAGCGTGCTCAACACCCACATATCGTATGTGCCAAAATTCAGGATTAAACCCAGTTATTTCACTTTTGTCCTTAGTGTATCTTAATATAAAACCATACTTTTCAAGGATTTCATTCATCTTAGCATACATTATCATCCTATCAAGTATGCGCACATACTTAACATTTCTAATATCCTTTGCATTTTTGCGTTTAAGCCTTACATCAAGCGCCAAACCAGTATGATGCTCACTAGCACCCGCAACTGCTACATTTTTCTTAGCTTCAATTTCGCCCACTTGTTTGATTGCCTCATCTAGCGTTTGTTGTTGCTCATCAATTGTTCGTCCAGCCGAATTTAGCGTAGCCACAATGCCACTTTTATCTAATTCCTTTTTTAACGCTTCAAACGCCTTATAAGTTTGCGCTTCAACAAATGTTTTGTTTGGGCTAGAATTAATTTCCGCATCCACGAACTCAAACTCCTCCATCATATCTTGGCTAAAGAGGTTGTCCTTATTAATTAACATTAAATAATCTTTCATTTTGTCCCCTACGCATAATAGTATTTATATTATTTTATCAAAATTTTCAATAAAAATCAATAAAAAAAACATTTAACTATTATTTAAATGCTTTTTTGTGTTATTTAATCTTTTTTATCGGTTTCGGTTACTTTTACCGCTTCACTTAGTTTTACCGATACAATCTTAGACACACCCTTTTCTTCCATTGTAACACCAAATAATGAATCGGATAATTCCATTGTTGGTTTACGGTGAGTAATTACAATAAATTGGGTTTCTTGTGAAAATCTTTGCAAGTATCTTGCGTATCTATCAATGTTTGCATCATCCAGCGCCGCCTCAATTTCGTCTAGGAAACAGAATGGCATTGGGCGAAGTTTTAGTATCGCAAACAATATTGCAATTGCGGTCATTGTTTTTTCGCCACCACTCATAAGCGAAATGTTGGTTAATGCCTTTCCTGGTGGGCAAGCCTTGATTTCAACGCCCGCTTGAAGTGGGTCTTCGTTTGGCAACAACTCAAGATGGGCATTACCACCGCCAAATAATTCCTTAAACACTTTGGTAAAGTTGGTATTGATTTTTTCAAACTCAACATTAAACTTTTGTAGCATCTCGCTTGATAAGTCATTGATAATTTTAATCAAGTCGGCTTCGGCTTTTTGCAAGTCTTCAACTTGAGCACTCATTTCTTCATATCTTGCGCCTTCAGTCTTATATTCTTCAATAGCATTGATATTAATTGAGCCTAGTGCATTAATTTGAGTTTTGATACGATTAATCTCAATCATACCTTCCTTGATATCAAACTCCGCTTTCTTAAATGGCAAGCAATCGTTATATGTCATTTCATATTCTTCATAAATGCGTTCTTGCATATTTTCGATATCAATATCTACTTTTTGAAGTTTGGTATCTTCTTGATACAACTTGTTTTGAAGGCGTGTAATTTCGGCTTGAATATCACTCTTTTTATCGTCAATTTCTTTCAATTCGCCTAAAATTGATGCTTTGAATTGGTCAAAAGATGAAAGTTTGGCATTTAGTGCCTTAAGTTCTTCGCCTACTCCAGATGCGTCAATTTCACGCATTGTTTCTTCCTGGATTGCTTTGGCTTGACTATACACTTGCTCTTGCTTAGATAATTCAAGTTTGGCCCTCTTAATGTTTTCTCCGCTTGAAATAAGTTCGCTATTATAGCGCTCAATTTCAAGTTCCAAGGCTTTAATTTTTTCCTCACAACTTGCGATTTTAATCTTATAATCAGTGATTTTAGTGTTGTATTCTTCACGCTTAGTTTTAAGTTCTGCATACATTGATTGCGTAGTGGACGAACTTGCATCCATTTGTTTTTGCGAACTGGTTATGTCGTTTTCTAGTATATCCACGCTATCAATTTTGTCTTGCAAGTCTTTAACAAATTGCTTTGCCACCACTAATTGTGCTTCATATTGCTTAATCTCTCCATCCAAGGCACTAAACTTGTCTTGAAGTGATTGCAATTTAGACATTTTGGATGCATAATCAGTGTTAATTTGTTGTAGTTTGGCGGTATTTTCTTCTCTAGTGCGACGAAGTTCTACCACTTGGGCTAATATTTTTTGATTGTTTTGCTCTAATTCTTGCAAGTACTTTGTATTCTTTTCAATGCTCTTATCCAAAGCCTTAATTTCGTTTTCCTTGCCAAGAAGTGAACTTTCGGCTGACTTTTTGCTACCACCCGACATTGAGCCTTGTGGCGACAACACATCACCTTCAAGTGTGACCATCTTAAACGAATAGCCGCTATCCCTAGCAATTTGCACCGCATTTTCAAGCGTGTCAACAATCACCGTGCTACCCAACAAACTTGCAATTACATTGCTATATTCCTTAGGATAACTTATAATTTCGCTAGCGATACCAAGACAACCTTTGCTGTTTAGGAATTTGCGGTCGTTTAATAGTAAACTTCTTGGTTTAACGGCGGTCATAGGCAAGAATGTTGCACGACCAATTTTGCCCACCTTTAAGTAGTCAATAAGTACCTTTGCATCTTCTTCGTTTTTGGTAACAATATTTTGAATACTTGCGCCAAGCGCTATTTCAATAGCGGTTGAATATATATCCTTT
>JAFULP010000094.1 GCA_017473285.1 Clostridia bacterium | reverse complement strand
GGTAGAGGCTGGGTTGCGCTTCATCTGGCTTAAATCGAAATAACTATCCCCACAATATGCTAGTATATGCCCGTTGTTATCCGCCACCATACTTAGTTTGTCTTCCTTAAAGTCAGTGTTAGATAATGCTTGCTCAACGCTTTGCTGAATATTGTTGTCTAGATATGTATATATCTTTAATTCTTGCCTTAACAGTTCCTTTTCGCTAATGTTTAGCAGTTCGCACGCTTCGATAATGGCTTGTTGGTTGTAACTGTTGTCGTAATTATTCTTTTTAAAGTTGACCTCTACAGGTTTTAGTTTGTTAACTTCATATTCATCCTTAGTGATATATCCATTTACATACATTTGTTCTAACACTATATTTTTACGCTTAAAGCAATTGTCTGGATAATTGATAGGTGAGTAGTATACGGGCGACTTAATAATGCCTGCCAGTATGGCTGACTGATTTATGTCTAGTTCGCTTGCGGATTTGTCAAAATATAAATTACTAGCGCTTTCAATTCCGTACGCATTGCTACCAAAGTATATGGAGTTTAGGTACATATTTAGTATTTCTTCCTTAGTAAAGTTCTTTTCCGTCTTAATTGCCAACATTATTTCCTTAAACTTACGAGAATATGTTTTTTCGCTATTTAGTAATATATTTTTAACCAATTGTTGAGTAATAGTAGATGCCCCTTGCGATTTGCTACCACTTTTAAGGTTGACAAGCGTGGCTTTTGCTATTCGCTTTAGGTCATATCCGTTATGCTCATAAAAGCGCTTGTCTTCAATGGCAATAAACGCATTTAATGTGTGCGGTTGCAACTGAGACGAAGATATTATTTTTTTGTCGCTGGAGTAATAAACGGGCGTTGTATGGGTGGTGGTGTCATATATTTCCACGCCCAAGTTGGTAGACGCAAGCCTAGATTTATCTAGCGGAGTGGTTATATAACTGATACTTATAAACGCAAGTACGGAAAAAATTAGCACGGCAATAAAGATAAATATTGCCAAAAGTGTGATTTTTAGTTTACTCTTTTTAGATTTTTGCATTAGTAATAGTGTTTGCGATATGACCGATTTTATAAGTTTTTTAATTAAATAGTTGAAAAATGCACCTTTTTATATTATAATATATTTGTTATGATGTATTTTGAAGGTAAAAAATATAATGTGGTAACATATGGTTGCCAAATGAATGTGCACGAAAGTGAAAAGATATCGGGTATACTGCAAGACCTTGGCATGACACTAGTAAATGAGCCAGAACTTGCCGATGTGGTGGTGTTTAACACTTGTTGTATCCGTGAAGGGGCGGAAGATAGGGCGTTTTCAAATATTGCAGCGCTTAAAAAGTGTAAGGCTAAAAATCCAGATATGATTATTGCCGTATGCGGTTGTATGCCACAACAAAAACAAGGCAAGTATGATTTGAAAAAGAAATTGCCGTTTGTAGACATTGTTATTGGTACGCACAATGTAAATATGTTGGGTGCATATTTAACTAGGGTGGTGGACACTAAAAAGCGTGTGTACGAAGTGGTGGATACACCTATTGATTTAAGTGAAAATAAAACCACTATCCGTGATGACAAAATCAATGCGTATGTAAATATTATTTATGGTTGCAATAAGTTTTGTACTTATTGTATTGTTCCGCATGTTAGAGGTAGGGAGCGTAGCCGTCCTTACGAAGATATTAAAGCCGAAGTAAAGGACTTGGTAAGTAAAGGTTATAGGTATATTACATTGCTTGGTCAAAATGTAAATTCATATGGCAAGGACCTGAACAATGGCATGACATTTGCCTCTCTTTTGACCAAATTGTGCCAAATTGAAGGCGAATTTAAACTTAAGTTTATGACATCTCATCCAATTGATTTCAATAAGGATATAATAAAGGTGATGAAGCGGGAGCCTAAAGTAGCAAAATGTTTGCATTTGCCAGTGCAATCAGGCAACAGTGATGTGTTGTTTAGGATGAACCGCCATTATAATATCAGGCATTACAACAAACTAATCAAAGCCACTAAGCGTGGGGTTAAAAATGTGTCACTTAGCACCGATATTATTGTAGGCTTCCCAGGGGAAAGTGAAAAGGCGTTTGAAGATACAGTCAAATTGCTTAAAAAGGTTAAGTACGACCAAGTGTTTGCTTTTATGTACTCAAAGCGTACAGGCAAGCCAGCAAGTATTTTGCCCAACCAAATTGATGAAAGTGTTAAAAATAAGCGTTTAAACAAGTTGTTGCGTGAACAAAAGTTTATTTCCAAACAAATGCTTAACGACTGCGTTGGCAAAACATATAACTGTTTAGTTGTTGTCCATAACGGGGTTACAATGGGGCTTACTGACGGGGGTAGAGAAATATATCTTCCAAACGATAGCAATGCGTTAGAAAACCATTTTGTAGATATAAAAGTAGAAGGCATACGCAATCATAAATTATCAGGAGTTATAAAATGTCAAAAATCACACCAATGATGCAACGATATATCGAAATGAAGGAAAAATATAAGGACACAATTTTGTTTTACCGCTTGGGCGACTTTTATGAAATGTTTTTTGAAGACGCCGAATTGGTAAGTAGAGAATTGGGTATAACCCTAACAGGCAAGGATTGTGGGCTGGAAAGCCGTGCACCAATGTGCGGTGTTCCTTTCCATGCGTACGAGAGTTATGTGGCGAAACTAGTTGCAAAAGGCTATAAGGTGGCAATATGTGAGCAAGTGTCGCCAGTAGTCAAGGGCTCGCTTGTTGAGCGTGAAGTGGTGCGAGTAATCACACCGGGAACAGTTATTGATTCATCAATGCTAGAAGAGCGTACCAACACCTATATAATGAGTATATATAAGACTAAGGACACAATATGTTTTGCTTATGCCGATATTTCAACGGGTGAATTTAGCGTGGGCAAAGCCTCAAATAGTGCATTAAACTATACTAATGACCAAATAGTGTGCATAGCGCCAGCCGAAATTATTTGTAATACCGAAATGTATAATGCGTCCGCAAGTTTGCCGGTTGTTTTGAAAGGTGGATGCGCCAGATTTAGCCAATATTATGAATGGGTATATAGCCTTGACAATGCTAAGAAAGAATTGCTTGAGCACTACAATTTAAATAGTTTAAATGGTTATGATTTTGACGACAATGATTGTATTAAAGCAATAGGCAGTTTGCTAGCATATTTAAAGGAAACTCAAAAAAGGGATTTAAAACACTTAAGTTTGCCTAGACTGATTCGTGATGAGCAATATATGTATTTAGACGATAATTCAAGGCGCAATCTTGAACTTGAGCAACGCATGAAAGATAATAATAAAACGGGTTCTTTATTATGGGTGCTAGATAAAACCAATACAAGTGCTGGTGCAAGGCTTTTGCGCAATTGGGTAAATAAGCCACTTCAAGATGTGGATGCAATTAATTTAAGATTAAGTACTGTACAAGCACTTGTAAATAGTCCAGTTATAAGGGCAGGGCTTAGCAAGGAATTGGCTCAAATTGGCGATATTGAGCGCTTGGTGGCAAGGCTTGCTTATGGCACTATTTCACCAAAGGAATTTAATAGTTTGGCTTATTCAATTCCGCCAACAATAAATATTAAATCCATCCTTACCAGTTGCCCATATCCTGAGTTAAATAGTTTAGGAAGTGAAATTGAGGATTTAACCAATATATCAAATGCCATAACCAAGTTTATCGTCAAAGACCCACCAGCACTATACAAGGATGGTGGCTATGTGGCAGATGGTTATAATGCCGAACTTGATAGGCTAAGAGGCATTAATGAAAACAGTAAAGGCTATATTACCGAATACGAACAAAAAGAGCGTGAAAAAACAGGCATCAAGAACCTAAAAGTGGGTTATAATCGTGTGTTTGGCTACTATATTGAAGTAAACAAGCAATATTCGGATTTAGTGCCTTTTGGATATGTCCGCAAACAAACTATAAGCAACAATGAGCGATATATCACCGAAGAACTAAAGCAATATGAAGATGAAGTGCTAAACAGTCACGACAAGGCATTAAAAATTGAAGCCGAATTATATGAAAACTTCAAAAAAACATTAATGCCATATTGTGCGCAGTTGCAAAAGTTGGCAAGCATAATATCAAAAATTGACTGCTTTAATAGCCTTGCCACCGTGGCAGTGGACAATAATTATTGCAAGCCAAAGGTGGGTAGCGACAATCAGTTGTATATCAAAAATGGCCGCCACCCCGTAATTGAATTATTGCAAAAAAAGCGTGGCTTTATTGAAAACGACACCAATCTTGATGCACAAGACAACCGTACCATGATACTAACTGGACCTAATATGGCTGGTAAAAGCATATATATGCGCCAAGTGGCACTTATTACGCTTATGGCTCACATTGGTAGTTTTGTACCCGCAAGCGAAGCCCATATTTGTATTGTGGACCGTATATTTACCCGTATTGGCGCAAGCGATGACTTGGCAGTAGGGCAAAGTACATTTATGGTAGAGATGGTTGAAGTTAGCAATATATTGACCTTTGCCACCAATCGCAGTTTGATTATATTGGATGAAGTAGGGCGTGGCACATCTACCCATGATGGTATGAGTATTGCGTCGGCTGTGGTAGAGTATTTATCTAAAACATTGCATTGCAAAACCCTATTTGCCACACATTATCACGAATTAATGCACCTTGAAGGCACATTGGACGGGGTTAAAAACTATTGCATTTCAATCAAGGAAATTAATGGTGAGTTAGTATTCCTTCGCAAGATTATGCGTGGTTCGGCTACTAAGAGTTATGGTATCGAAGTAGCATCGCTTGCTGGCATCCCTAAAATGGTGATTACAAGGGCTAAGGAAATATTAAACGACTTGGAGCAAGGCAAAAATCAAACCGCTTGCTCAAACGATAATGCTTTGGTGGACACATTAAAGGGCATTGATATCAATACGCTTAGCCCAATGTTGGCGTTTGAAACATTGTTGCATTTAGTTGATATGGTTAAGGAGTAGTATATGGCAATTAATATATTAGATAGCGTAATAGCCAACCGTATTTCAGCGGGTGAAGTGGTTGAAAAGCCTGCATCTATTGTTAAGGAATTGTTAGATAATGCGCTTGACGCTGGTGCAACCGAAATAAATATCGATATACTTAATGGCGGTATTGATTCGATTATAATTCAAGACAATGGCTGTGGTATTGAGCCTGATGATGTTAAAAAGGCTTTTTTGCCACATGCTACAAGCAAAATATCTTGCCTTGAGGATTTGGACAACATTGCAACCCTTGGCTTTCGAGGGGAAGCATTAGCAAGCATTTCAAGTGTTAGCCAAGTTACGATGATTACCAAAACGGCCAATCTTGATTATGCAAGTAAACTAAGTGTGGATGGTGGGGTGTTTGGCTCAGTTGGCGCTACCGCTAGCCAAAACGGAACATATATTGAAGTGCGAAATTTGTTTTTCAACACTCCTGCAAGGCGCAAATTTTTACGCCGTCCTAAAACGGAAGAAAGTGAAATTACCAATTATATCAGCAGATACATTTTGGCGCATCCGTCCATTAAATTGCGTTATACCGCCAACAATAAAGTTGTGTTTGACAACAAAGGTGGAAGTTTGCTAGACGCAATTACTTGTGTATATGGGCTGGATATTACCCAACATTTAGAACCTATTGAATATCAAAGCGGGTATTTGCAAATTAGTGGTTATGTTGGCAAAGTGTCTTACACCAAGCCCAACACCACATATCAAACCTTGTTGGTAAACGGAAGATATGTAATTGATGAAAATATTTCAAAAGCGGTGTATTCAGCATATGAAGAATTTTTGATGTCACGCCAATTTCCATTTTTTGTAATCAATTTAAAGTTGCCATATGAAGAAGTGGATGTAAATGTTCATCCTAACAAATTAAATGTTAAATTTACACATCCAAGCAATATTTTTGATGTGTTTTATAGGGCAGTAAGGCAAACTATTTATAACAGCATAAATCCAGTAAAGGAAACTACTGAAAGTTATAATTATGCCCTCAATCAAATGGAAAGGGAAAGTGTTGTTAACATTCCAATCGAACAAGAAAGGCAAGCAGAAAAATTTACTCAAGAGCATTTTGACCAAATGATAAATTCAACGCCTAGCGAGATTGAAATTGCGCCAGTAAGTGCCGTTTATAACAACAACGATTTTGACACCACTGTGCGATTTGAAAAATATGTGCCAACACGAAATGTGTCAATGTTTGATAATGCTAGCCAACTTAAATCAAGTGAAGAACATCCATCATATCAGCCTATCAATAATTTTAGCGATTATAAGGTGATTGGTGAGATATTTAATGAATTTTTAGTGCTTGAAAAAGATGATGTAATGCTAATGGTGGATTTTCATGCGGGGCATGAGCGCTTATTATACGATAAATTAATTGAAAAGGTAAATACTCAGGCTATAGATGTTCAAACATTGTTAGTGCCATATTATCATCAACTTAATTCACAAGAAATGGAATATATTTCAAACCTAACCGACACATTAAAGGCACTTGGATTTGAAATTGAGCCAATTGGACCTAACGAAATTAGGGTGCTTACCGTGCCTATTATATTAAGCGATATCAACTTGAAGAGTTTTGTGCAAGACTTGCTTCATGATATGAGCAACCAAAAGCCAAAAATTAATGAGCGACTTGACCATATGTTGATGCAAAAGGCGTGCAAATCGGCGGTTAAGGCGGGGATGACATTAAATACTACCCAAATTAATGAATTGCTTAAAAACCTTGATATAAATCGCCCAGTGTTGTTATGTCCGCATGGCAGACCTATTGTAACGGTAATTAAGCGCAATCAAATTGAAAAATGGTTTAAAAGGATAGTATGATTATGGCAAAAATAGTGATTATTACCGGTTTTACTGGTTCGGGCAAAAGTGGCTTGGCAGTTGATATTGCCAAGCAATATAACGGCGAAATTATATCGTGTGATTCGGTGCAAATATACAAGGGGCTAAATATTGGCTCGGCTAAATTAAACGATGATGAAATGCAAGGCATTAAACATTATCTTATTGATATTTTAGAGCCAACCGAGGAGTATAGCGTAGGGCAGTTTGTAAAAGATTGTGACCAAGCAATCAACGAAATTATAGCAAAAGGTAAAGTGCCTATTTTGGTAGGCGGCACAGGGTTATATATTAAAGCCTTGCTACAAGGATACAACTTTAACAATACTGACAAGCACGCTGACTTTAGGCAACAGCAATTTAATCTTGCCAAAACTAAAGGCAACGAGTATGTGTGGCAAAAGTTAAATGCTATTGAACCTAACAAGGCTAGCACCGTGCATCCTAACAACCTAAAGCGAGTAGTAAGATACTTGGAAATTGAAACTTTTGGACAAGACACATCTGCAACATATAGTGTATTAAATAATCATAATACACTTGCAATAGGGGTGGTGGCTGATCGTGAACAAATTTATGACAAAATTAATAAGCGTGTTGATATTATGATACAACAAGGCTTAGAGCAAGAAGTTAAAGGATTAATCAATCAAGGTTTGTCGCTAGAATATAATTGTATGAACACTATTGGTTATCGAGAGATGACGCAGTATTTAACTGGCGAAATTAGTTATGCCAAGTGTGTTGAGCTAATTAAGCAACATACACGAAACTATTGTAAACGCCAATTGACATTTATGAAAACCATACCAAATTTAATATTGACCGACAAGGAAAATGGAGCGAAATTAATCAAGGAGTTTTTAGATGATAACACTAAATAGCAAGGTGATAGACTTTGTAAACACCAACGAACAAAAGTGCGCAAAGCGCTTTAGCGAAATAGATGATATTGAACTATATAATCAACTAAAGGTGCTTAATGCGTTTAACAGCGCAGGGCTTGCTGAAAGGCATTTCATAGGCAGTTTTGGTTATGGACATGGCGACATTGGTAAGGACATTACTAATGAGATTTTTGCCACCATTTTTAATACAGAAAGCGCTATGGCATCTCCAATGCTTACTTGCGGTACGGCTACAATTTCGCATACATTGTTGGGTATTTTGCGCCCCAATGACCTTATGCTATGCGTTAGCGGAACACCTTATGATACATTAAAGAATGTGTTGTTTGGCACAAGCGAAGATGTTGGCAGTTTGAAAGATTTTAATATCAAGTATGACCAAATTGACCTTGTTGACAATGATTTTGATTATGATGCAATTGTCAATTATTTAAGCGCAAATAAGGTTAAAATGCTTTATGTTCAGCGTTCCCGTGGGTATGAGTGGCGCAACGCCATTAATATTGCTCAAATGAGCAAGTTGTTTAAACTGGTTAAAGCCGCTTCACCTAGCACCATAATAGTTGTAGATAATTGCTATGGCGAATTTGTTGAAAAGTTAGAACCTAGCGATGTTGGCGCAGATATTGTAATGGGCTCTATGATTAAGAATATTGGTGGGGGAATTGCGCCTACGGGTGGCTATGTGGCAGGTAAAGAAAAGTTGATTAATATGATTGCGTGCCACTTGTTTTCACCAGCGCTAGGTATTGATTCAGGCTCATATAGCGAAGGGTACAAACTTATATTACAAGGGCTTTTCCTTGCTCCTCATGTGGTGTCACAAGCCAAGAAGGTTGCCGTGCTTACATCTCAATGCGTAAATGCAATAGGGTATCCAACAATACCATCAAATAGCGATGTAATAAGCGATATTGTGTGTTCGATTAAGTTTGGCAATCCAGACATACTAATCAAATTTTGCCGTAGCATTCAATATGCTTCGCCAGTGGATAGCAACACACTACTTGAGCCTAGCGAAATGTCGGGTTATGCGGATAAGATTATTATGGCATCGGGCAGTTTTAATCAAGGTTCTAGCATCGAACTATCTTGTGATGCCCCTATAAGAGAGCCGTATATCGCATATTTGCAAGGCTCGCTTAGTTATTCGCATGGTAAAATTGGATTGATAAACGCATTGCAAAACACTTTTGATTTTAACAATTAAACAATAATTAAAAAATATCTCTTTTAATAGAGATATTTTTTTGCTATTTATTATTACAAGTCACGCTTTTTAAGGATGGTTTTACCTATCAATAGTAGTAGGGTGGTAATGCCAATAATATAAATTAGCGTTATCCATATATTCATACCATTGTATACTACACTATTAAATAATTTCGATAGCACACTATTGGATGTTAAACTGGTAGTGCCAAAGTAGGCAAATAGGTTGATGTTGGTAAATGGATAAAATCTTAACCAAGAACCCATTCCAAAGAATAGTGGTAAAATTAAATTAATTGCATAGAATATTACGCTGATAATCATTGTTAACAAATCCGATTTGATTGCGCAACTTAACATCATAGTTAAAGCGCTATAGAATGCCACCAACAATAACGAACTTAACACAAATAATCCCAATACTACAGCAGGGTGAGCAATTGCAACCCAACCGCCGTTAATAATCATTAATATATTGCTTGAACTAAATCCAAACACAATTCCGCCAACAATGAATGAAGCAATTGTGCCAAATAATAGTAGTATTGCCGACATCAATAATATTGCTAAATATTTGCCAAAGAATATTGAGCCACGCTTAACTGGACGCATTGCGGTAAAGCGCATTGTATTATTGTTGATTTCGCCTGAAATGGTGTGGGCAGATAGATATATTGCAAATATTACAATTATAACCGTAAACAAAGCCATCACAAAGAAACTAAAGTCATAAGCATTTGCCTTATTGTTGGATGTATGACTAACCGACAAACTATTGGCAAAATCGCTAGGATTAGAGTGGTTTTCGATATAATATTTATACTCTACAGCAAGTTCTTCTTGTTCGTATAACGAAACATCGCCATAACCAATTAGATTGGAGCGGGTGGTTTTGCTACCTACACTATTTAACGCTTCCACGCACATTGAACTGGAATATGATTGTTGCAATATTTTAACACAATTAACATATCTATTAAACAATGTGTTAAGTTCGTTTTTAATATCCTTACTATCATCCAACGATGGGTCGGCAACCACTTTTTCATATTCATATTGCATTTTTTGAGCAATTTCAGCCATACGCATATTGATTATTGAGTAATATGTACCGTTAGTAGAATACTTTTGCGCCGTGCTGGTTAAGTTTGGATAAATTAGTTTGTTTAATGATGATAACAATTGTGCCCGATATTCATTATAATATGTTTCGCCAGCAACTTTGTGGCTGATAGGGGAGTCGAAGTTAATATCTATCTTGTTAATAATTGAATATAGGTTGGTGTAGTTAGTGTTTGTAGTCAAAATATAATATCCAGTGCATTCTTTAGATGGTTGTAACCCAGTATCAAGCGCCAATTTAAGTTCGTCTAAACTTTCGTTAATTCCCACCAACAACACGCTATATTCGCTAGGTGTAGCGCTTGCCTCAGTGTACAACAAGCAATATTCGTCAAAACGATCAAATAATTTGTTAATTTCTTCAACATTATTATATTTCATATAACTATTAGAAGTATTTATGTATGTATCTGCCTTTGATGCAATGCTTGCTAGTTGTTCAAGATATGTATCCTTAACGCCACCATCAGTAAAGTTGGCATACATTTCACTAACAGTTTCGCCAGTAAGCGATAGGGAAGTGTCCTTTCTTTCAATTGGGTCATACATAAACACACCCGCCACCAAAACACCAGCCATTAGTAGTATTAATATGTAAATACCTATGCGAGATATAAGTTTTTTAAGTTCAAAACCGATAACTTTTTCCATATTTCCCCCCTAAAACAAGTCATTACTTGAACTGCCATGTAGCAATTCAAAATAAATTTGCTCTAACGACTTATTAATTTTTGTTGTTTTGTAAATTTTGATGTGCTTATAAGTAAGGAATGTAACAATTGACGCCAAATGCTTTTCCTTGATAGGCACGATAATTGTATTCCCAGCGACCTTTACCTTTAAATTGTATTTTTGTTGCAACAATTGTCCTGCATAGTTAGGGTAGTTGACATACATACAAACACGCTGATTGTTTTCAATTTGTTCATTAATATCTGCCATATTTCTAAAACTTAACAGTTTACCTGAGCGTAATACTGCAATTTGATTACAAATTTGCTCTAGTTCGGCTAAATTATGACTTGATATAATTATGGTCATCTTTTCACGCTTGGCAAGGTTAAGTAGCAAATTGCGAATATCTCTAATTCCGTCCGGGTCTAAGCCATTGGTAGGCTCATCCAAAATAAGCAGTTTAGGCTTGTTGAGCAATGCTTGCGCAATGCCTAGGCGTTGCTTCATCCCAAGCGAGTAGGTGGACACTTTTTTGTTAATATAATTATCCATTTTTAAAATTTTGATAATATTAGGTATACGCTTTTTAGCCGACTCGCCATAAAAACTAGCAAACAATTTTAAATTAGCCTTACCCGATAGGTAGGGATATAGTTGAGGATATTCCACCACAGCGCCTATATGTGATATCGCTTTTGTAAAGTTCTTGTCAATATCATAGCCGTTTATAAAAATGCTACCCGAAGATATACTTGTAAGCCCGCATATCATCTTAATAGTAGTAGATTTCCCAGCGCCATTTGGACCAATAAAACCAAAAATCTCGCCTTCAAACAACATCAATGAAAGATTGTCTACAACTTTATTTTTGTTATAAATTTTTGTTACATTGTTTAATTTTAATACAGGAATCAAAATAAATTACCCCTTTTATTATGTTCTAATCAATATTCTAGCATAATTTTTTGTAAATGTAAATAAAATAATAATAATTAACTTTAACCGTTTATGGATAATGATTAAATATTTCAATTATTACAACACAAACCTAATTTTTATGTTTAAAAAATTTAAAAATAGTAAAATCTAAATATATATACCTAATATGAAAAACAAAGAATATAGCGCTTGCATTTTAATGATTGTGTCGATGGTTATGCTGTTTAGCATAATGTTTTTTAATATAGTTATTTTTCTAAACAATGTATTATGGCTAAATATTGCATTATATTCAATAATTGGGTTGTTGATTGTGCTTAGTGTGATAGGTTATGTGTTTAACAAAAATGTATATCTAAAACTATCATTAGTGGCAAGTATCGTACTGGTGATTATATATTTAGTATACTTTGTGCTGGTAAAAACTGATACGATGGAAAAGATTACATCGTTTGAAGATTTGCGCCAACTAATTCTTAGTTTTGGCGGGTGGGGGATATTTACTTACATTGTAATCAATCTATTGCAATGCGTTGTTATACCTGTGCCTACAACTTTGACTGTGTTGGTTGGAACAGCAATATATGGACCATTTATAGCGTTTTTATATGCAACAATAGGGGTGATATTGGGCTCTAGCATTGCATTTTTGATTGGCAGATATTGCTCAAGGCCTGTAATCAACTGGATTTTTGGCAAAAGTAAGGTGGAAAAATACCAAAATATACTTAACAAGCGGGCAGAATTAATATTATTTTTAACCTTAACTTTACCCTTTTTCCCAGATGACTTAATATGTATGATGGCAGGGGTTAGCGATATTAAATATTACAAATTCCTACTAATCTCAATATTTGCTCGTGGGGTAGGGCTTGCCACAATCAGTTTCTTTGGCAGTGGCAAAATTATTCCTTTTTCGGGCTGGGGGATAACCGTATGGGCGGTTATAGCAATAGTGGTAATTGCAATACTTGTGGTGGCAATCAAAAAGCGTGACAAAATTAAGCAATTGCTTCGTATAGATGTTAAAAAGCAATAATTTTAGCATTAAATTTAAATTAAAAGTTTATAATTATATATTTGAACAGTGACAAAAAATAAAAGTGCAAATGCACTTTTATTTTCTATAATCCTTATATAAAATAACGCTATATACGAAGTCCAACATAACCACCACACTAAACATAATAGGGGCTAAGAAGTTTGAAAAATTAGTTAATTTAAATATTGCTTGGATATCGTTTAAAAGGCTCAAATTATATGCAAATATCACAATAATTACTGATAAAAACAAAGATAGTTTAATAAAGAAGTCCTTTGATATAGAATATTTAAACGGATTAGAACAATATTTTAGCCTTAATTTTGCTTTGTTTTTTAATAAAATAATAGGGTATAGTACCAACACCGCACACGCCACTATTGCGCATATATATGATACTTTGCTAAAAGAATATTTATTGCCAAGCACCATACCAAGTATTAACACCATTAACAAACTAACCCAAGTCAAACACATTTTTTGTATATGTTTGCGTATTGATTTTTTGCGCTTGATACTACTTTCATCCGTGCTAAAATCAACATAATTTAAGTACTTAATTTGTTCAATTGGTTCAATATATTGATTGTTCTGTTCATCTTCCAAATTAGGAGATATATTAAACAACTCCTCGTTAGGTGTTAGTTTTTCATATAATTTATTGCTATTTTGCACACTAACAGTAGGGGTGGCAACACCAGTCGTCTCAACATTCGCATTAGTTGTTGTAGATACATCTTTTGCGTTATCCACTTTTAATTTAAACCCTTCATCGTAATTTGCTGGTTCAATTGCGTCAAATATATTAATCGTAGTAGGTGGTGTGGCAACTATATCATTGCTATCAGGGCGTAAACTAGCGCTAATTTCAATTTCATTAACCTCAATTTTGTCCTTGCCTTCAGTTGTTTGAAACAACGAATCTTGTTTATCTTCATAATTAGTTGTTGATAGTTGTATTGGTTCAATGCTGGAAGCAATATCTATATGTATTGGTTTGATTAAAGTCTGGTCAGCTTCTTGCTCAATAGTAGTGTGGCTTTCAGTTTCTTCATATTGATTGTTGCTTGGCAGTGAAATATCTATATAATCAACTTTAGTTTCATCGTCATCAGCAACACCCAAATCTTCTTCTTGTTCAGCAATAGGGGAAGAAGGCTCAATTGGTTTGCTAGCACTAATATCAATTTCTTCATCGCCGTTTACAATATCACTGACCAATTGCTCAAAAGAAGGGTAAGTATCCAATTGTGACTTACCATTTTCAGTTAATTTATAATAATGGCGCTTGCCACCAATTTCACTATCTTGCCAATATGAAGAAATAAACTTGCCATGCTCTAATTTCTTCAATACGCTATATAGGGTAGGTTGTTTAATAATTATATTTCCACTGGAAGCGTCTTCAATTTGCTTAACAATCTCATATCCGTATTTATCACCGTCTACCAATTGATACAAAATCAAAGGAATTAAATCAGTTGTTTTCATAGTAACCCCTTTTTTCAATTATAAATTATCCATTAAGCCAATGTCAAATATTTTTGTTAAATTAAATATTTTGTCACTTAAGGTCGTATTAAGCATAGGCAGTAGTTGTTTTAGTTTATCGTTAATCAAATATGATTATATGATAAATTTTCACATTATCAATTTAAGTAAGATAGGGAAGTATAATGGTAAATGATAGATGTTGGCACACAAATGGCTAAGCAGGGGAAGAAAAAGCAACATACTAAACTATTCGCAAAATACAGATTTTGCGAAAACTTGACCATTTTGCGCATAATATATCTTTAATTTTTATAAGTTTTGTTGCTTTACATTATTAATTGCTTTATTATAATATTTGGTTTGATTTAAGTTTTAATTCATCATTTTAATCCTTTTTGCTTATATTGTTGTTCATTTGCAATCAACATCTTGGCTCTAAAGCCATTTTATCATTACTTAGTATTTGGTTTTATATAAAACTTGATTTTAACCATAGTTTTAGTTGACCAGATTTCGTTTAACATCAACATCTCGGCGCTAAAACAAGTTTAAGGTTAAATCTTATAAATTGTATTCCAACTTTAAAGTTAATCCTAAATTTAACCAATTTTTACTTGACCAAATGCTCATCTAATTATAACATCTCGGCTCTGAGAGCATTTTAGATTTTCAAGGTTTTAACAAATATAATCAATCTTTAATTGTATAATCAATTTGATATTTGCTAATTATAATTTAGTTGTTTTAAGTTACTGTAATTAATATTATAATCGTTAAATTAAATGTATCTTAATGGCCATTTAGATTATAAAAAAGACGCTACAAGTATAAACTTTATTAGCGTCTTATAATACTATATATTGTGTATATAATTACATTAAATACCCGTTATTTAGTGGTTTTAGGCAATATCTTTGCTTTGCCACCCATATAAGGTTTAAGCACTTCTGGTACGGTTATTGAACCATCTTCGTTATAGTTATTTTCAACCACAGCAATAAGACCTCTTGGGCTTGCCACAACCGTGTTGTTTAATGTGTGAACCAAATATGTGCCGTCTTTGCCCTTAGTGCGAATATTCAAGCGTCTAGCCTGTGCGTCGCCCAATGTTGAGCAAGAGCAAATTTCAAAATACTTTTGTTGGCGTGGACTCCATGCCTCGATGTCACAAGATTTAACTTTAAGGTCAGCCAAGTCGCCTGAGCAACAATCTAACTGTCTTACTGGTACATTCATATTATTGAATATTTCAACCGAATATGTCCACATCTTATTGTACCAATCCATACTTTGTTCTGGCTTACACAACACAACCATTTCTTGCTTTTCAAATTGATGAACTCGATACACTCCCCTTTCCTCAATGCCATGAGCGCCGATTTCCTTTCTAAAGCAAGGAGAATATGAAGTAAGTGCAATAGGTAGTTCCTCTTCCTTAACAATTTGGTCCTTAAACCTACCTATCATACTGTGTTCGCTAGTGCCAATCAAATACAAATCTTCATTTTCAATCTTGTACATCATAGCATCCATTTCTTCAAAACTCATAACGCCAGTAACCACATCACTACGAATCATAAAAGGTGGTATGCAATAAGTAAATCCCTTATCAATCATATAGTCACGACCATAAGCAATCATTGCCTCGTGCAAGCGTGCAATATCACCCATTAGGTAATAAAAACCATTACCCGATGTTCTGCCAGCGCTTTCCTTATCCAAACCTCCTACAGATTCAAAAATATCAGCATTATAAGGTATTTCATAACTTGGCACTTTAGGTTCGCCATAACGCTTAACTTCTACATTTTCGCTATCATCCTTACCCACAGGCACGCTATCGTCAATGATATTAGGTATAGCCATCATATTCTTCTTTAGTTGAACGCCTAACTCAGTAATCTTTGCTTCAAGGTCGGCAATGCGAGCGTTAACTTCAACCACTTGTTGCTTTCTAGCATTTGCTTCATCTACTTGCTTGTTGCGCATCAAAGCACCAATTTCATTACTAATTGCATTACGGCTTGCACGCAAATTATCGCACTCAGTGCGCATATCACGAACTTGTGTGTCAAGACTAATAACTTCGTCTACTAAAGGTAACTTATGGTCTTGGAACTTCTTTTTAATATTATCCCTTACTATTTCAGGGTTTTTCCTAATCAAATTTATGTCAATCATACATACTCCTATAAATATCATTTAGTATATCATTTTGTATAAATTTTTGCAACTAAGATAGACATTTTTTTAAAATATTTGTTATTTAGTTTGATTTTGCGAATAGTTATGTTATAATGCATATATGAGTGAAAATTATTTTTTAGATAGAAACCGTAAAAACTTACGCCAATTAAATACTGTATTAGATGATTTGCCACATTTTTGCAACATATATTTTGTAGGTATTGCCTCACGCACTACCCCACTTACAAGGTTAAATTATGCAAGAGATTTGAAGATATTTTTTATGTATTTAACCAACTTTGAAAATAAGTTTTTAAACAAAACCAATCAAGATATTCAAATTGAGGATTTAAACAAGGTTGATAGTCTTATGATTGAGCGCTTTGTGGCATATCTTATGAGTTATGACAACGAGCAAGGTGTTGTGCGCTCTAATGCGGACCGTGGGCTTGCTAGGAAATTGTCTAGTGTGCGCTCATTTTTCCAATTTATGTTCGACAAGGAGTTTGTGTCATCCAATGTGGTAACCAAGGTTAAGATGCCTAAAATTATTAAAAAGGATATTATCAAACTTGAAACTGATGAAGTGGATGAACTACTAAAAACAAGCGAAACCTTGCAAGGATTTAGCGAGCATCAACAAAAGTATAACGAACGCTTTATCCCACGGGACAATGCTATACTTGCCCTACTGCTTGGCACGGGTATCCGTGTAAGCGAACTTGTGGGGTTAAATGTGCAAGATATTGACTTTAAATATAACAGTTTTAAAGTTACTCGTAAAGGTGGCGGTCAAGCAATCTTATATTTTTCGGACGAAATTAAGGATATATTAATCAAATATCTTGATTTGAGAGATAGTTTTAAACTACCCGACACTGAAAAAGCCTTATGGATAAGTATTCAAGGCAAGCGCATGGGCGTAAGATCGGTTGAAAATTTGGTTAAAAAATATGCCAAAGTGTCTGCCCCACTTAAAAAAATAAGCCCACACAAACTTAGAAGTACATATGGCACCAACCTATATCGTGAAACTAAGGATATTTCAATTGTAGCCGAAGTGTTGGGACATAAGGATGTGAATACGACTAAAAAATACTATGCGGCAATTAGCGAGAACATAAGGAAAGATGTGGCGGATAAGGTAAAATTGTACAAAAATGAAAAAAATTAGAACCAATGTTTGACAAAATTGGACAAAATGTGCTATAACATTAACGTTGTTAGGAGAAAAATATGCGAAAAATCGATGAAGCGTATGAATTTATTAAAAATTATATTAATGAAAAGGACTATCCCCCTACTATTAGGGAAATTGGTGACGCTATTAACATTAAGTCAACATCTACCGTTGCATACTATTTACGCAAACTAGAAGAAAACAATAAGATTGTTAAAGGCAATTATAAAAATCGTTCTATTCAACTAATGGATAATATTGCCAACAAACTTAGCGGTTCGGATGTGATTACAATGCCTTATATCAAAAATATAACTGACGGTCAACCATTGATGGCGGAGCGCAATATTAGCGAGAAATATATATTTTCAGGCTCTATATTTAAGGGCTTTGATATGTTTTTAATGCCGGTTAAAGATAATTCAATGGATATGGACGGAATACTAAATGGCGATATGGTTGTCGTAAGTAGGCAAAATGTTGCCCGCAATGGCGAAATCGTGGTTGCTTTAGTTAAAGGTGAACATGTTGTAGCAAGGCTGTTTAAGGAATTTGATTTCTTTAAACTAGAATTCAGCAATCCAAATTACGACCCAATATATCTTGAAAAAATAGTTATTTTAGGCAAAGTCGTAGGCGTTATTAGAAATAATATTGAATAGAAAAATAAGGCTATTGCGCCTTATTTTTTATGCATTTTTGCTAATTTCAAGCCTAGCCAATTCGTCGCAACGATTGTTGTATATATTGTCGGCATGCCCCTTTACCTTAATCCACTCAATATCGTGATATTCATTTAGATTAATCAACCTTTTCCAAAGGTCGATATTTTCAATTTCCTTTTTCTTTGCGTTTTTAAAGCCATTTTTTTGCCAATTGCCTACCCAATCTTGCGTAAAAGCATTAATTACATATGCGCTATCCGAGTAAAGTTTTACTTTGCAAGGCTCCTTTAACTTAAGTAATGCTTCAATTACTGCCGTCAGTTCCATTTGATTATTGGTGGTAAGTGGATTATACCCACTAATCTCCTTCTTGGTGTCCTTGTACATTAAAATAGCACCCCACCCACCTGGTCCTGGGTTATAACTGCACGCACCGTCTGTATAAATAATAATATTTTTCATACATATATTATAACATATTTATTAAAAACAAACAATAATTTATATGGATTTTTAAAAATATGTGCAAATTTATTGACATTAAGCGATATTTATAGTATTATATAATAATGTAAAGGGGAGTGGCTCAACGGTAGAGTAGCGGTCTCCAAAACCGTAGGTTGCGTGTTCGAATCGCGTCTCCCCTGCCAAATAAATTATGCAAACTCAAGCAATTGGGTTTGTTTTTTTGTTATATTTTAATCAAAATATTGCAAAATATGACAATTTTTCACAATAATTTTTTAATTTGCATATTGTAATTTAAAAAATAATATGATATAATACGACTCGCTTAAGGAATAGTATGAAAAGATTATTAAACAATCAAAAGTATAATGAAATTGATGCTCAACGCATCAAGTTTAAGGATGCCACAATCAAAGCAACCAATCAAGGTAAGGTGTTGCTTAATGTTTTGCATGCAACCAATCCGTTAGATGATATATATCCTTCCCTACTTGAAATTGCGGAAATGCAGTATTCACAAATCAAATTTATGTCTACAAGATATAATATATTGTGCATTAAAACTATAAAGGCGATTGACGAAAGCAGAGTGTTTGGGCGTGTTCCTAAAGGATTTATTAACGATATTAATCATGAACAAGACACTGTTTTTGAAAATACGCACAAAGTTATGGACGATTTAAGAAAATTTAGTTATAATGAAGAATTGCTTCAAGTATAAATTGTGTTCAATTTAAATAGTTTATTGATTTTGTATTGTTAATTTTATATATTTATAACAAAAAATGCTAACTTAATTGTTAGCATTTTTTACTAAATTATTTTGCTGTATCGGCAAATCTTGATTCACGGATTACATACACCTTAATTTGACCAGGATATTCAAGTTCTTTTTCAATCTTTTGAGCAATATCTCTAGCCAAAACTTGCGCTTTAGCGTCGTCTACTTCTTCTGGTTTAACCATTACACGAACTTCACGGCCGGCTTGAATAGCATATGCGTTATCAATTCCATCAAAACTTGTAGCAATTGCTTCCAAGTTTTGCAAGCGCTTAATATAGTTTTCCAAACTTTCACGTCTAGCACCTGGACGAGCACTACTAATTGTATCAGCGGCTTGAACAAGTACGGCTTCGATAGTTTGTGGTTCGATATCATTATGATGGGCTTGAATACAATGTATTACCGCATCACTTTCCTTATACTTTTTAGCAAGTTCTACACCAATTGATACATGTGTACCATCAACTTCGTGGTCAATCGCCTTACCAATGTCGTGAAGTAGACCCGCACGCTTAGCAACTTTTGCATTAGCGCCAATTTCGGTTGCCAACATACTAGCGATATATGCTACTTCCAACGAATGATTCAATACATTTTGACCATAACTAGTACGATATTTAAGCCTACCAAGTGTTTTAACAAGTTCTGGATGCAAATTATGGATATCGGCATCAAAACATGCTTCCTCACCTGTTTCCTTTATGGTTTGCTCTACATCTTTACGAACTTTGTTTACCAACTCTTCAATACGAGCCGGATGAATACGACCGTCCATAATAAGTTTTTCAAGTGCAATACGGGCAATTTCACGGCGAACTGGGTCAAAACCCGATAATGTAATTGCTTCAGGAGTGTCGTCAACAATCAAGTCAACGCCAGTGGCACTTTCAAGTGCACGAATATTACGACCTTCACGACCAATAATACGACCTTTCATTTCTTCACTAGGAAGGGTTACAACTGACACAGTTACTTCAGCAGTTTGGTCAGCAGCGCATCTTTGAATTGCAAGAGTAATTATATTTCTAGCAATTTTATCTGCTTCGCTTTTGGTTTGGTCTTCAATTTCTTTAATCTTTTTAGATGCATCAATTTTTGCTTCTTGAGTGTAACGGGCGATAATTTCTTCCTTGGCTTGTTCCTTACTATATCCTGCCACTTCCTCTAATTTTGCCACCACTTGAAGTTTAGTTTGCTCCAAATCCTGCGCTTTTTGGGCAATATCTTGCTCCATTGACACCAATTTTTCCTTTTGCAAATCAAGGGCTTCAATTTTTCGATCTAAATTTTCTTCTTTCTTATCTAGATTGCTTTCCCTTAATGTAATACGCTCCTCGCTACGCTTTGCTTCTTCCCTTCTTTGACGATTTTCTTCTTCAAAAGTAGATTTAAGAAGATTGATTTCGTCAGTTGTTTGCTTTAATTGTTGTTGTTTAATAACTTTTGCTTGTGCGTAAGCGTCCTCTAATATTTTATTTGCTTGTGCCTTACTATTTTGTACTTTTTTATTATATAAAACTTTGTTTAACACAAAACCTGCACCAATGCCCACACCCAAGGCAACTAATACAGATATAACTATTGTTAATATTAAAGGAGCGCCACTAAGAGCAAGCAATTGTGTGCTTATACTCATAGCTTAATTCCTTTTAATGTATCAATATGATACCAATAATATTATAAAATAAAAAATCCTTGATGTCAAGTTCTCAAGGATTTTTATAAAAAATTTTTATAACACAATATATTGTGTATATTAAATTTAAGTTACACACTATATTTATATTTGCTTAATTTAATTTAAAAGGTTGCTATACTCTATAATTCCATTACAATTATATTTTCAATAGCCTGCGCAATCAAATCGGCAAGCGGTATACGAGTTTCTTCATGTTCGGCAATAGCAATTTTAGGCTTGATTACTGGATTTTGTGGTAGGAAAACTGTGCAACAATCTTCATAAGGTAAAATTGAAGTTTCATAAGTGTCAATTTCTTGCGCTACTTTTATAATTTCGTCCTTATTAAAACTAATTAGCGGACGAAGTATTGGAATATTCCCTGCCATACTGTTGGTTACAGTGATACTTTCAACAGTTTGAGATGCCACTTGACCTAAACTTTCGCCTGTAATAATGGTTTTGTAATTATGCTTTTCGCATAAAATGGTTGCCACCTTAATCATAGCACGGCGAAGGAGTGTTATTGCATATTCTTCCTTGCAATGCAAGTGAAATTCTTCCTGCAACTTAGACATTGACACAATATACATATACTTGCAACCTATATAGGTCTTTATTTGCTTAGCAATTGAAATTACTTTTTCACGGGCTTGTGGGCTGGTGTATGGGTAACTATCAAAGTGAAGTATATCTTGCCTTAAGCCACGCTTTGCCATTTGAAAGCCAGCCACTGGACTATCAATACCGCCAGATAGCAGTAAAAGTCCGTCACGATATTCCCCTAATGGCATACCACCATAGGTGTATATAATGCGGTCAAAGATATATGTTTTGCCATTTTCACGGATATCAATATAAACCACTGTTTCAGGCTTGTGAACATCTACATATGCGTTAGGATTGTTGTCCAAAATCACTCCGCCCAACATCTTTGCCATATCGTTTGACTTGATAGGGAAAGTTTTGTCTGCCCTATTGCAATCAACCTTAAAACTGCCACTAACTTCCAAGTTTTTGCAAAAATTAGTGATATCATCAACACTTGAAGGCAACACGCTTGCCACACTGACTGAATATACCCCAAACACCTTTTTAATTTCATCAATTATTTGCTGTTCGTCATCAAGGCTATAGTCGCTAACTACCACACGGTTTTGAATTGGTGTAATGACTTTGTTAAACTCCTTTAGTGCGGTTTTGATATTAGTATATAACAACTTTAAAAAGTAGCCTTTGTTTTTGCCCTTTAAATGTATTTCGGAAAATCTTATTAAAATTACTTGTTCCATAATTTATCCTTTTATCATTTTATTAAACACAATATATTGTGTAGTTTTATCATTTAATACCATTTATATATTATCTATTTGCTGGTTTTTTGGTAGTACAGTTCAACATTTTTGTTAATTGCGTTAGCCAAATCTATCACATCTTGAATATCGCAATCCATTTCAAAACTTATGCGAATTGCCCCCAAAATATAGTCTTGATTTACGCCCATTTCGTTAAGCACACGGTTAGATGTATTTTTGCTGTTGCAAGCAGAACCTGTACCAATTAAAAATCCGTCTTCTTCTAGCATATGCACAAGTGTTTCGCCACGAAGATTTTTAAAGCACATCGATACAATATTAGGCACACAACTATCGGTTGAAACCAGCTTGTATGGCACAGTTATATTATCAAGTAGTGTTTGTTTTAATTTAAGTATATATTCATAGTCCGCACTAGGCATAGCAATCGCCTTTGCAAATGCCATAACAGCTGGATAGTTCTCAGTGCCACCACGCAAATTCATTTCTTGTCCTCCGCCGTAAATAAATGGTGTAAATTTGTTAGGATTAGCAATATATAGCCCTGCCACACCCTTAACACCGTTAATCTTATGTGATGAAATAGTGTAAAAATCTACACCAAGCGTCACCATATTAAGTTTAAGTTTGTGTAGTGCCTGCACTCCATCACTGTGTATTACAATGTTAGGGTTAATACTTTTACACTTCTTTGCAATATACTTAATATCATTAACTGCGCCCGTTTCATTACTGATGTGAATAAGTGATACAAAATCCGTCTTGTTATCAATCATTGAAAACAATATTTCTTGATTAACTGTGCCATCTTCGTTTAATGGTGCAAAATCTATATTATAACCTTCATTAATAAGTGCCTTAGCGGTAGCATAAGTAGATGAATGCTCACCCGCCGATACAATATACTTCTTGTCCTTACGCTTGATACAATTGCGCAATACCGCATTATTGCTTTCGGTGGCGGTGGATGTAAATATAAATGTAGACTTATTTGCCCCACCTAAATATCGCAAAATACTTTCACGAGCCATTTCAATCTTGTTTTTAACACTCAAACTTGGAGTATACAAACTTGATGGATTGTAAAAATCCGCACAAGCATCGTTGTACACTTGCAAAACTTCACTATTAACACGGGTTGTTGCCGCATTGTCAAAATACCTATAATTCATAATGGTTATTATAGCAAAGTATGCAACATTTTTCAATCATTTAATTTAAATTTAACAAAAATACTTGATTTTTGCGTGTATTTTGCCCAAAATTAGCACCCTTTTGATGGTTTGTTAATAATTTATCAGCCAATGGTCAAAAAACATTAATTAGGCACTAAATTTAGCATTGTATCGCTTTTGCCCGAATTAAAGTATACATTTGGCACTTTGCCCACTATTACGCTTTCGCAAAGTAGCACTTGTTGTTCCACTTCTATTAGTTGCCTTTTGATTGGCAAACTCATCTCCACCCTTGCCTTTACGCTTAAGTAAATCTTGTGTAAGGTATTATTGATGCCTACGCTTACAAATTGCGAATCAAAACTACTACCAATGATTCCCACTGGCGTTGCGCTTAGTTTGACCTTTGGTCCACGGCCATTAAATATCGCCACACCACTTAGCGTGCCTAGCGGAATACGGAAATAATCTTCATCCAATATCTTAATGCGCTCGTGGGCGTCCTTAATTATCTCACGGGTAATGGTATTAATCATATATTGGTTGGCGGTAATGTAATTAATCTCACCCGTTTGAGTATAACTAATGCTCATAATGCTATCGTAATCAATAGTAGAATTAATTACATTGCTTACAGCCACATTTAATGCTTGTTCGGTTAGCGAATTAATTTTTGCGGTGCTATAATTAATAATAATAGGCACTAGCACCAACATATAGTACCAAATAACAACGCAAAAAAACATCACCATTATAATTAAAGGTTTAATTAAACGCTTGCGTGATGTTTTTCTCATATCAAATTATATGTTATGCCAGTATTAAATATGTTGATATTTATTTGGCTTGAGTATTTGTATTTTCAATATTTTCTTTATGCTTTCTTTCAACTATAAATTTAGGCCATTGCTTTGAATAATCTTTGTCTGCATAAACTGATGAGCCACTACCCATAATATTTGTTTCATCTCTATAACGAATAAATTTTTCAGGTGTGACGAAAAAGTCAACATAAAACATATTTTCACCACTATATAATTCAAATGTTGTTAAATACGGATAATCCGAAACTATTTCGTCAAATGTTTTAGTGTCAACAAATCTTCTTAGCTTATGATTATAATATCTATGCTTCCAAGTAAAGCCAATAGAATATAAAAATCCTTGTACATCTTCAATTGTTATATCAAAACTAGTAATATTTGCCATAATAAATCTCC
>JAFULP010000093.1 GCA_017473285.1 Clostridia bacterium | reverse complement strand
TTATCAGTAGAGTTATTATCCGTATCATTAGTAGAGTTATTGTCTAATGCGTTATTATCTTGTCCTGCATTAGTATCAGTATCATTTAAGTTATTATCTATATTTGTATCTAAATCTTCACTATTGTTTTCATCTTGGTCGTGATTGAAACCATTAATAAAGTTATGTGCATATCCATATCCCGCATAAAAGTATGGGTTACACATATTGTTAATAAATTGTAGTGAGTGTAAAGCGTTTTGAAGTGTTTGTATGCGTGTTTCCAAACCATTGATTGCGGTTATATATTTGCTGGTAGTTTCATTAAATTGCTCGTCATTATCGCAATCTTCACAGCCATCAATTGTCATAATCACTTCTTTGCTTAAGTCTTCCAATGTTTCGGCTAAGTATTTAATCGAATTGCTATGCTCCTTAATATATATCTTTTGCTCATTAGTAAGTTCAGTTTCACCATTTTTGTATGCGTCTAAATAGTCCATAGTGTCCTTAATAGCGCAAGTTAAAGTGGTTTTTAATTGCTCGTATTCGATATTGGTTTGCTCTAGCGTTTCGTTAAGATAATTAATAGTTTCGCTATTGTCCAATTCGGTTTGCTCGCCAGTATCATCTGTAGCAATAAATGCAACATTTTTATCTTGTTCAAAGTCAGTGTTTAATTGATAGTTTATTCTTGACAACTTTGGTATTGCATTTTGCATCTTTTCAATATTTTCATATATTTTTACCACATCATTATTGTTTTTGTCCATATTAATCGCAGTAGGGGCAATTGCTCCTATAAGCCCTGACGATAATGCTAAGATTTTTAAATATTTGTTCATGTTTCACTCCTTAGCACTATTGTGTGCAAAACGGTAAATAATATTACAAATTAAAAAATTAAAACCAACTAAACATCCTAACAGCGATTTAAATGTATTAAATGCACAAATATTTGTGTTTTATGTTTTATTTTTTAGTTTTTGGGCAAGATGATATTTAGGAGTAAATTATGGATAGTGAAAAAAGAAATCAAAACTATAATATGTATGTTGAGGCAAAATTGCCTAAAACTAAATTATTTCCGTCAATGATGAAAGCGTTTTTGGTGGGTGGGCTTATTTGTTGCTTTGGACAACTTTGTTATGACTTGTACGCATACTGGTTTCCTAGTCTTAGTGAAGCGCAACTTGGTACGGCTATGCTTAGCACAATTATAGTGCTAACCGCAATATTAACTGGTTTTGGCGTGTTTGATTGGTTGGGTGCGTTTGGCGGTGCGGGTACGGTTATCCCTATTACTGGTTTTGCCAACGCCATTGTTAGCCCATCACTTGAGTTTAAGCGTGAAGGTATTATATTTGGTATATGCGTTAAGATGTTTAGCATAGCGGGACCTGTAATTGTGTGTGGCGTGGTGGGAAGCGTGCTGGCGGGGTTGATTTATTTGATTATTTAGCCAAGCAATTAATAAAACGCACCTACAAATAGGTAAACATTTAATAAAAATTGATAAAGGAAAGTTATGGTTAGTACAAACAAGCAAACGGTTATATTTAACAACAAGCCTACAATAATAGGCAATTATAGCATTGGTGGGCCATTGGAAAGTAAAGGTCCATTGAAAGATTATTTAAGTTATAAACTAGAAGATGATACATTAAATGAAAATAGTTTTGAAAAGGCAGAACGAAAGTTGCTGGAGCACATTATATTTGGTGCAATTGATAATGCAAAATTGCAATTAAATGATGTAGATGCGCTACTGGGCGGGGACTTGTTAAACCAAATTGTAAGTTCGTCATTTGCTGCCCGCAAATTTGGCATTACGTTTATAGGGCTATACAGTGCGTGTGCCACTATGGCAGAAAGTTTGGCATTGGGGGCGTGCTTGGTGGATAGGCAAGTGTTTAACACGGTTTGTTGTGCTACAGCCAGTCACTTTTCAAGCGCTGAGCGTCAATATCGCTTTCCGCTAGAACTTGGCAACCAGCGTCCGCCCACATCTCAATGGACAGTTACGGGTGGTGGAGCAACAATACTATCAAGCAAAGGTAAAGGTCCAGTGATTACTAGTGCTACTTTTGGCAAAGTGGTGGACTTTGGCATCAAAGATGTAAACAATATGGGGGCTTGTATGGCGCCCGCCGCTATGGATACAATAATGACGCACCTAAAAGCCACCAACACTAAAGTTAGCGATTATGATTTGATTGCAACGGGTGATTTGGGTAAACTTGGAAGTGAAATTTTAGTAGACTTGCTTGAGCGTAAAGGCATAAAGTTAGGTCAAAACTATAGCGATTGTGGCAATTTGATATACAACAAGCAAGAAAAGGTATTTATGGGTGGAAGTGGTAGTGGTTGTAGTGCAACAGTGCTTAATTCGTACATTTTGCACAAAATACGAAATGGCGATTTTAAAAAGGTGCTATTGGTGGCCACGGGAGCTTTGCTTAGCACTACTACAAGCCAACAAGGAGATAGTATACCAGGTATTGCACACGCAGTTTGCATTGAAGGAGAACAATAATGGAATTAAGTATTATGGATTATGTTATAACCTTTTTGGTAGGTGGAACAATATGTGCTTTGGCGCAAATATTGGTGGTGCGCACAAATATCACCACTTCACGAATATTGGTGCTATTTTTAAGTATTGGTATAATACTTCAAACCTTAGGCGTGTTTCCATACTTTAAAGATTTTGCCAAAGCGGGCGCTACAGTGCCAATAATTGGCTTTGGTGCAAGCCTTGCCAAAGGTGCAATCGAAGGCGCTAAAACAGCCGGAATATTAGGTGTGTTCCAAGGTGGGCTGGAAGCCACTGCCGGTGGCATTGCGGTAGCAATATTCTTTGCCTTTATTGTGGCACTAATATTTAACAGCAAAACTAAGCATTTGAAATAGAATTAACCATATAAATATTAAAATTTATGAAACATATTAACTTTTAATTTAGAAATGTTATAATAAAACTATAGGAGATTTATTAT